>DASREK010000216.1:0-3405 GCA_035652135.1 Bryobacterales bacterium
CTTCTTCGATCCCTCTGCCCATTGGCATAGCGCCCGCAGGCAGCGAAGTCTGCGGGATCCTGAGTCTCGCAGGTTACGCTCAACCGGCGCCGCCCACACCATGGCGCGGGTTTAGACCCCTCTACCAGCCTCTGCCGGCAACCTTGCGGTGTTATGGCAGCGTTTTCAAGTACTCCACAACCGCGACCGCATCGGCGTGACTCATGTGGTACTCAGGCATAGGCGGGTCAGCGGGGTTCCCGCGAGGGTTTTTGCCGGTCTCCAGGAACCTTACCAAGCCGTCCGGGCCCCAGCGCTTGAAAAGATCGCTGCCAGAGGTGAGATCAGGCGCGGTCTTATGCCATTTGGGAATAGTGCCCAGAGGCTGGATGTTCAACGTGGCGCCCTTGAGCCACTTCGACTTATCGAACTCTCCGTTCTCCAGCTTCGGGGTATGGCACGTTTGGCAGACCCCGACGTTTTCCACCAAATATTTGCCCCGCTCGGCCGCGTTGTTCTGGGCCGCCGCAGCCCCGGCAAAAAAACAAAACAGCAGGGCTGTTCCCATGGCTGTCCACGTCTGAAAGCGCATTGCAAGCTCCTTTGTGGGATGATATACGCCTGGAAGGTGCGCCGGCAAGAGGCCCAGACGGCCCCGGTGGCAGGGAGGTCCGGTGGTTTGCAGGACTTCGTTGCGGCCTCGCCCGATGAATCCAAATCATGTTCATCAAGGTTATTGATGAATTCGGGGCGCCGGCGCAGGTGTACGCTGTTACTGTGGGTTTTTCTACCCGAAAGCCCAGCCTGTGATCCGGCCCAAGCATGGATTTCGACCAGCTTCACACTTTTCTTGAGATTGTCCGGCTGAAGAGCTTTTCGCGGGCGGCGCAGACCTGTTTTCGCACGCAGCCGGCCATCAGCGCTCAAATCCGCCAGATGGAGCAAGAACTCGGCACACCCCTGTTCGAGCGCTTCGGAAGCCGGATCTCGCTGACAACAGCGGGCAAGATATTCGCCGAATATGCCCAGCAGTTGCTGGAGGTGCGCCGCCGGGCCATAGAGGCCGTCGCGGAGCTGGATCATATTCCGAAGGGCGAGTTGGTTATCGCTGCCAACGAAGCCACCTGCATCCACGTGCTGCCCGAGGTGTTCTCCTGTTTCAAAAAGCGATTCGCCGAAGTGCAGCTCCAGGTCACGCGAGCCAACGGCTCCCGCGCTGTGCAGGCTGTGCTCGAAAATTCCGTGGATTTTGCCATCACACAACTGCCGATCCAGGAACGCAAGCTCGAGGTAGTGAAGATTTACAGCGACGAAATCCGGCTGCTGGTTCCGCCGGCCCACCCCCTGGCGCGCGCCAAATCGGTGACCGGCCGTCAGGCGGCCGAGTACCCGCTGCTGCTGCCAAAGACCGGACGCACGCGAACTTTGATCGACCAGTTTCTGGAGCCCGCCGAAACGGGCGTGCACATCTCGATGGAACTGGAGTCGAGTGAAATGATCAAGCGGTTTGTGACCGCCGGCATGGGGATCGGATTCATGGCTGTAACCAGCGCGAAAGAGGAAATCGAAGCGAAGCTGCTGAAAGACGTTCCTCTGGGCCCTCCGCCTCTGTTTCGTACGCTCGGTTTGATCTACCGGCGTGACAAACCGTTATCGCGGGCCGCCCTGGGTTTTATCGAAGTGGTGCTGGAGTTTGCCAGAAAGGCCGCGGGTGATGAAAACATCGAGGCCGCGGGTTGACGCAAACATAGACCGAAATGACCTGTCCCAACTGCGGCCGCCAAATCTGGATGATGGACGCAGCCCGGAGGCGCTGCATCCATTGCGGCCGGCTTTTTGACCGCACGGCCCTCGGCTTGGTCAGAACCTCGGCCGTCCGGATCGCGACAGGTGAAAGCGACGTTGTGTATCCATCCGTAGATGAGGTGCCGCCGGAGTTGCGGCGCGGGCTCCAGCGGGCCATCGTCAACCCCAATAGCGAAACGATTGTGATCGCCGACGAGCAGGGGCGCCAGGAAATTTTCCAAGTCATTAATGGCCTCAATCCTGATGCGCAGAAGAAAGTCCTCGCGGCAGTGAAGCTCGCCCAGCCGCCCGCCCCGCCGCTGCGGGCGCTTCGGACGTGGCGCCTATTTTTCGCTGTTTCGGGCTTGCTCCTGCTTCTGCTGTTTCTATGGTGGGTTTGGAAATAAGACATTTGGGCTCGCTGGTGCGCAGAAGAAGGCGCGGAGGCAAAGCAAGATTCTCTTCGGCTCCGCGTGTGATTCTGCGCCGCTCACGTCGTCTCTCATGAAATCCGTCATCCGCATCGCTAACGGACAGGGCTTCTGGGGCGACTGGCTCGAAGCGCCGGTTCGCCTGGTCGAGCAGGGGCCAATCGATTACCTCAGCCTGGACTACCTGGCTGAGGTTACCATGTCGATTCTCCAGAAACAGAAACGGATCAACCCGAAGCTCGGGTACGCTCGCGATTTTGTGCCCCTGATGGCCAGGATCTTGCCGAAACGGGAGCATCTGCGGGTGATCGCCAACGCGGGCGGAGTGAATCCCCAGGGATGCGCCGAGGCTGTTCTCGCGGCGGCCCGCAGCGCCGGAGTTTCCGGCCTCAGGATAGCGGTCGTGCTGGGTGACGATGTCTATGATCGCTTGGATGACATGCTGGCCCGCGGCGCCGATCTGCGCGACATCGATTCCGGCCGGCCACTGCGGGAAATTCGCGACCGCGTGGTAAGCGCCAATGCTTATCTCGGCGCTTTCCCGCTCGTCGAGGCGCTGCGCACCGGCGCTCATGTGGTCATTGCAGGCCGCTGCACCGATACCGCCCTGGCTCTGGCGCCCATGATTTACGAGTTCGATTGGAACGAGCAGGACTGGGACCGCTTGGCCGCCGGTACGGTCGCCGGGCACATTATTGAATGTGGCGCTCAGACAACCGGCGGCAACTCCCAGGTAGATTGGCAGTCGATTCCGGACATGGCGAATATCGGCTACCCGATTATCGAGGCCCGCCCCGACGCCAGCTTCTGCGTAACCAAACATGCGGGCACGGGCGGGCGTGTTTCATCGGCTGTGGTCAAGGAACAGTTGCTTTACGAGCTGGGCGATCCGCACCGGTACATCACTCCCGATTGCGTTGCCGATTTCACCTCGATTCAGTTGCGCGACGCGGGTCCCGACCGGGTCGAAGTCTGCGGGATCCGCGGCTCGCCGCGCACTCCGTTTCTGAAAGTCTCCATTAGCTATTCCGCCGGCTGGAAGGCAATCGGAACGATGGTGTATAGCTGGCCGCAAGCTCTACAAAAGGCGCAGGCCGCCGACCGCATTGTCCGGCAGCGCCTGGCGGCGCTCGGTCTCCGCTTCGACGAAATCCGCACGGGATTTCTCGGGGTGAACGCCTGCCATGGCCCGATAGCGCCGCCCAACCCC
>DASREK010000217.1:0-2408 GCA_035652135.1 Bryobacterales bacterium
GACACAAGGAGTTCGGACAAATGCCCAGATTGCGTAATGTCGCTGCGGCTGCGGTCTGGCTGCTTCTGGAATCAGGCTGCTCGCACTCCCGTCCGCCGTACGACCCGCAGGAAGCTCTGAAGACTTTTCGCATTGAAAAAGGATTCCGCATCGAAACTTTCCTCAGCGAACCGGATATTCGCAGCCCAGTCGCCATGGAGTTCGATGAAAACGGCCGGATTTACGTCGTAGAGGACCCCGGCTATCCGCTCGATACGGAACACAAGCTGGGCCGCGTCATCCTGCTGGAGGATGCCAATGGCGACGGCCGCCCCGACCGCCGGACCGTCTTCGTGGACAAGCTCGTTATGCCCACAGGCGTCATGCGCTGGAAAAAAGGCATCCTGGTGACCGATGCTCCGAATGTCTGGTATTTCGAGGACGCCGACGGAGACGGTAAAGCGGATGTCAAGCGGATCGTGCTCACTGGTTTTGCCTTCACTAACCCGCAGCACACGGTCAACAATCCTGTCTACGGTCTCGATAATTGGATTTATCTCGCGCACGAGGGTCCGGCGACGGCGGTAATTTTTCAGGATCAGTTCGGAGATCCCGGCGGCGACCTGCGCTTCCCGGACCGCAGCGGCGGGGCCGTCCTCAAACCGCAGCGCCGCGGCGTGCGCTTCCGGCCCGACACGTATCAGCTTGAATACATCTCGGGCAACACGCAGTTCGGCCAGAGCTTCGACCAGTGGGGCCGCCATTTCCTGCACAACAACTCGAACCACATCCGGGAAGAGGTGATCGCAGCCCGCTATCTCCAGCGCAATCCGGACTTGTTGATCGGTTCCGCCATGCAGGATATCTCCGATCACGGCGCGGCCGCTGTCGTTTACCCTATTACGAAAAACCCCCGGTTCGAGCTGCTCACCAACGTGGGAGAATTCACTTCGGCTTGCGGGCTGACCGTTTATCTCGGCGGGTTGTGGCCGCAACTCGGCTTGTTCTCCCTGGTCGCAGAGCCAGCGCACGATCTGGTGCACCGGGATGTTCTGTCGCCTTCGGGCGTAACGTTCTGCGCCCGGCGCGCACAGCAGGGCTCCGAGTTTCTCGCCTCCACCGATAGCTGGTTCCGGCCGGTCAATTTCACGATCGGGCCGGATGGCGCCATTTATGTGCTCGATTACTACCGCCCGATCATTGAGCATCCGGAGTGGATGTCCAGCGAACACCACCATGACAACAAGCAGTTGTATGAGGGCCAGGACCGCGGCCGCATCTACCGGATCGTGCCCGATACGCAGCCCCCGCTGCCGCTGCCGAAAGGAATCCATTTGGATCAAGCCCCGGATGAGGAACTGGTGCGGCATCTCGCCGATCCCAACATCTGGTATCGCCGCACCGCGCAGCGCCTGCTGGTGGATCGTCAAAGCCCCGGCTCCGTCGCGCCCTTGATCCGCCTGGCGGAGACCAGCGCTTCGCCGGTAGCTCGGGTGCATGCCCTGTGGACTCTCGACGGCTTGGGAAAACTGGATGCCAGCTTGATCGCACGAGCCCTCGCGGACAGCGAACCCGGCGTTCGGGAGAACGCCATCGAACTGGCCGAGTCCCGCCTCTCGAGCTCTCCCGAGTTAGCCGGGAAGCTGTTGAAGATGAGAGATGATCCCGATTTGCGCGTGCAGTTTCAGCTCCTGTGCACGCTGGGAAACATCGATTCGGCTGCCTCCCGCGAAGCGCAAAACGAGCTGCTGCGCCGCCGCATCGAAGATCCGTGGATGCAGGTTGCCGCGTTGAGCGCCAAGTCGGACCGTGCGCCCCAACTCTTCCGGATGGCGATTTCCGGCCGACTGATCCGGGCGAAATCCGAAGGCGGCGAGGCTTTTTTCCGGCAAGTTTCTGCTGTGATCGGAGCGCGCGCCAAGGCGGGCGAAATCCACAGCGTTCTGCAAAATCTGCTCGCCCGAGGCGGCCCCGATTCGGAGTGGTGGCGGGCGGCGGTGCTCGAAGGACTGGCGCGGGGCCTCCGGGGAAAGAATTTGCAGGAGAATTCCAGCCGCGAATTGCTGCTGCGGCTGTTCGAAAGCTCCAGAGAGCCTGTGCGGCGAGCTTCGCTCGACTTGATCCGCGTCGCTGGCCTGCCGCCGGGACGCGCGGCCGGGGCTGCTATGGATCGCGCCGTAAAGATTGCACAGGATAAAACCGCGGATGCAAGCCTGCGGGCGGACTCCATCCGCTTTCTTGGCTTAGCCGGTGCGGGTCCGCCGGCGGCAGGGCGCGAGGAACTCTTCAAAAAACTGGTTGATCCTGCCGAGCCGGAGCGCGTGCAAGCCGCGGCAGTGGAAGCTCTGGGCAGAATGCCGGGCGAAGAGATTGGAGCGTTTCTGATTGAGCGATACCGCAGCCTGACTCCGGCCGTCCGGAGCGAAGCG
>DASREK010000218.1:0-2625 GCA_035652135.1 Bryobacterales bacterium
GTGGAGATCGGCCGCGACTACGGCGCCCAGATCGAAATTACCAGCGGGCTGGCGGAGGGCGCTTCCGTGGTCGTGAACCCGACCGACGATTTGCAGGAAGGATCTCAAGTCGAGCCGGTCGCCCGGGCGAAGCCGGGGAAATGATATCCATTCTGAGCTGCCCCGGACGCGGCTCTTTGCGGGAGTTTCGGCGCCCGTCAGGCATCGCCGGCTGCGGAGCCGCCCTGCCGGTTCTTGCGGAGAGGCGGCGCCTTCCGGGGTGTCCAACCGGATCCCCGGCATTCGATAAATGCGCCACATACACCAAACCAAATCCCTGCTCGGTTCTGCGATAGATTAGGCAGTGCGGCCCACGCTGGCATCGCGCTCGAGAGCAGCTCGGTCCCAATTGGCGAGCCGCGCCCCGGCTTGGTACGTACTTTCGCAAAACTCGAGTAGAGTAGAGCTCGGTGATTTGGCGCGGCGCACGTCCTCGTACATCAGGATAAATTCGGATAGCTGTTTGCTCCAGAAAGCTGCCGGCGGCTGGATCGGCTCATTGGCGAGACCGGGAGGCGAAGGCGCTGTGTAGGAATAAAACGCCGCTTCCAAGCCGCCGCCTCCGGGCCAGAATCCGGCGCTGATTACCTCGTGCGAGTAGGCTTCGCTGGTGATAACGCCTTTGCGGGGAGGAGCCGGGCGCCCGGAGAAGCGGGTGCACGCCAGATCGAAGCTTCCCCAGAAAAAATGGACAGGGCTGCATTTGCCGATGAAGCGGGAGCGAAACTCGTTGAGGACCATGTCCGCCGAAAGCAGGATGCGCCAGAAACGGCTTGCGTATTCCCGGTCGTAGGAGGCGTGCCGGTAGTCCTGTTCGAAGGGAATGGGATCGGCGACTTCCTGCGGCTTGGTATTGATAGTAACTTCGATCTCCAGAGAGCGCAAGGCGCCCATGAGCTTGTCGTAGAAGGCAGCCACCGGCTGCGGCTCGAGCGGTAAAGACCGGCGCCCGCCGTCGCTCGCCAGGATCTCGAGTTGGTGATCCAAAAAATCGAACTGAATTTCAAACATGCGGCCGCGGTAAGGGATGGGCGAAGTCGTCAGGCCGCGCGCGCTGACGTACAGGGTCGCTCCCCACCAATGGTTCAGCTTCGGGCCCAGTTCCAATCGGATCTTGCCGGCGATCTGGGTCCACATATGCAGGGTCTGATACGTATCCTCCCATTCGTTCCGCGGAAGGCTGGGCCAGAACGAAAGCTGATCCAGCGCGGCCAAAGCGGCTTGAGTCATGGTTTCGCTCCTGAATGCACCGCCGGGCGCTGCCCGCTCGGGGCATGGTCACAGTCTGGCACAGGCCAGCCGGGGGCGCATAGCGGTTGGGAAAGCGGTCGAAGCGATTGGTTTGTGAGCCTCCAGAAAGCTAATCCCGGCGCCGAGGATCGGAGCTTGGTATCGGAGCGAGCCGCAGGCGCTTTCCGATCCGGTAGGCCGGAGAACCCAGCCAGGCATTCAGGTCAGCGGTGAGCCGGGCCACCTGCTGATCGAGACTCTGCGCCCAGGCGGTGCGATTTTCGAGCTCGGCCTCGGTGGCGTGCAACTGGTCGACGCATGTTTTCAAATCGCGGCGCACGCTGGCCACCTCTTCGACCAGCCGCACGCGTTCGGCTTCGAGATTCAGAGCCCACTGCGTCTTTTCCTCGATATCAGATTGCAGCGTTCGAATAATTTCGCCCAGCCGCAGAATCTCCGCGTTCAGTTGCTCCGCCCAGGCGGCTTTGCGGGCGTTTTCCTGCTCGAGCGCGTCAATCGCTTGCTGCGCCCGCTGCTGGTTCTCGGCGGCTTCGGCTTCCAAGGCCTGATGCCGGTTGTGGAGGTTGCGAAGGCTCTCCTTCACTTCGGCAAGCCAGCGGTCTTTCTGCTCGATCTCGCTCTGGAGCAGCGCAATATGCTTTTCCCTTTCTCGCAGCACATTGCCCGACTGCGGGATATAAATGAACGGCGGCGAGCTATAAATCGGCTGGCTGGAACATACGGCGACGAAAAAGTGCGACGAGTGGGGATCTACAGGACCCGATCCGGCGTCCGACTCCACAAAGCTTTCGATTTCCGTCGTTTCCGGCAGGGAGAAAATGACGCCTTCCGAGTGATTCTCCAGGAAAATGCGTACGTGCGCGAAGCGGGCCGATAAGGCGGCGCAAAACTCCTCATATTCAAATTCGTGGACATGAAACGGATTCGGTGCTTCCCGGCTTTCCGCGTAGTAGAGGCGATTTGGCGTCGAGATGATCAGTTCCCCCGGAGCGGAAAGGACGCGCCGCGACTCGTCGAGCAGACTCTCCCATCCCTCGAGATGCTCGATCACCTCAAATGCGACCACCAGATCGAATGCTTCATCGGGAAAGGGCAGCTTGCGGCAATCGCCGCTCACGAAATCGAGCCGCGGAGCCTTATAGCGCTGGCGCGCGGATCGCGCCACCCCGGCGGCGATTTCCAGTCCCACTACATGCCGCGCGATTTGCGCCAACTGGGCCGAGCCGTAGCCGATGCCGCAGCCCGCGTCGAGGACGCGGCGGCCCATGGCCCGTCTGGCGGCAAATGCATAGCGGGCCAGATGCTCGTTCCACAGATCCACGTCCACTTCGCCCG
>DASREK010000219.1:0-29190 GCA_035652135.1 Bryobacterales bacterium
CGGACCGCTCGAAATGACCGCCGGCTGGCCGCTCGCCACGCTGTTCACCCTGGCCGTGGCGGCGAGCATGGCCGAGCTGTGCTCTGCGTTCCCCACCTCCGGCGCCATGTACCACTGGGCCGCCCACCTGGGCGGGCCAATCTGGGGGCCGGCCTGCGGGTGGTTTGTAGCGTGGCTTAATATCCTCGGCTTGGCCGCGGCTCTGGCCGGCATTAACTACAGTTGCGCTCAATTTGTGCTTCCCTTTCTAGGCATTGCTTCGACCTACAGCAACCTGCTGGCCGCGTTCGGCCTTATCCTGGTCACCCAAGCGCTGCTAAATCACTACGGCATTCGCCTGGTGGCGATCCTTAACGATTGCAGCGTCACGGTACACATTGCCGGAGTGGTGGCTCTGGTGGCGGCCCTTTTGCTGCTCGCCCGGCTCCAGCCGGCGCGATTCTTGTTCCAGGCTACAACTACCAACGGACGTTTCCCGTACGGGTGGGCCTTTGTTCTAGGTTTGCTCCAGGCGCAATGGACCTACACCGGCTTTGACGGCTCGGCGCATGTAGCGGAAGAAACGTCCGACCCGCGCCGCCGCGCTCCCTGGGGCATCGTGCTTTCCGTAGCGGTATCGGGAATCGTGGGATACCTGCTGATTTTGAGCCTTACGCTCGCAATCCGGGCGATTCCCTCGGTTCTGGAAACGCGCGATGCACAGGGCAATCCGCTCCCAGCGGCGATCGTGATTTTGCAGCAAGCGCTCGGCGCCCGGGCAGGTAATGCCATGTCGGCGCTGGCGTCGATGGCAATGTGGTTTTGCGGCCTTTCCTGCGTGACTTCTGCGTCGCGCGCCATTTTCTCGCTGGCCCGCGATCAGGGCGCGCCATTCTCCGCCCTTCTCCGGCGGGTGAGTCCCCGCCACGGCACGCCGGCTGCGGCGATCTGGGTTTTCACCGGGGCATCCTTCGCTGCCATGCTCTGGACGGGAGCCATACCGGTTGTGACTTCCTTGAGTACCGTAGCTTTGTACGCCGCCTACATTGTCCCGATCATGCTGGCCTTGCGGAGCCGCAGCTCGGGCTGGCAGCATTCCGCCCCGTGGTCGCTGGGGCGCTGGGGCGCGCGCGTCAACCTCGTGGCCATTGTATACACTCTGTTTATTTGCGCGGTTCTGGTGATGCCTCCCAATGTGCTGGCGGGGAAAACGTTCCTTGGGTTGATGGCAGGACTCATCTTGCTTTACGCCTTGGTGGTTCGCCGCAGGTATCGCGGCCCTCAATGGAGCCGCGGTGAGGCAATTGCTCGCGGAGGCGCCGTGTAGCGCGGCGGAATATTTGAACCGGCGAGCCCGGTTCAGGCAGGCGCCGGCGAGCGCTGGTTTTTTTGGAACAGATCAAACAAAGCAGACGGGTCTGGGTGGCCCTCTCATGAATCCAGTACTGGTCAAACGGAAGTTCGACGAGCGAGGCACCAAGCGCGTCAAGCTGGCCCTGGTCGATATCGACGGCGTGCTGCGCGGGAAGTATGTCAGCCTGGACAAATTCTGGTCCGCCGTCGAATCGGACCTCGGCTTCTGCGATGTGATTTTCGGTTGGGACATCTCCGACGCCCTCTATGACAATGTCCGATTCACCGGCTGGCACACGGGATATCCCGACATGCGCGCCCGCATCGATACGACCACATTCCGGCTGATCCCCTGGGAGGCCGACACGGCGTTCTTTTTGCTCGACCTCATCGATAAGAAAGGCGCGCCGATCGCGGTCTCCCCGCGCCAGGTGTTTCGGCAAGTCGTAGAGCGCGCGGCCTCGCTCGGCTACACTCCGTATTTCTCCGCTGAATATGAATTTTTCTTTTTCCGCGAGACGCCGCAGAGCCTGCGCGAGAAGAATTACCGGAACCTTAGCTCCCTGTCGCCCGGAATGTTCGGCTACAGCGTGCTGCGGG
Organism: Bryobacterales bacterium; assembly: GCA_035652135.1. Classification (GTDB taxonomy): domain Bacteria; phylum Acidobacteriota; class Terriglobia; order Bryobacterales; family JACQDG01; genus DASREK01. Next base: position 1,933 of record DASREK010000219.1, read on the forward strand.
CTGCGGCTAATTCGGAGTTCGTGCTCCAAGTGATCGACCAGCTTGCCGAGTTCGACGTGCAACTCGAGGGCTTCCACACCGAAACCGGCCCCGGCGTCTACGAGGCCGCCGTGGCAGCAGCTCCAGGACTTCAGGGGGCGGATAGAGCGGCTTTATTTAAGACGGCCGTGAAGGAAATTGCGGCCCGGCACGGCCTGATTCCGACGTTCATGGCGAAGTGGAACGCCGATCTGCCGGGATCGGGCGGCCACATCCATCAGAGCTTGTGGGATAGTAAGAAAGGCCAGAACCTCTTCGCCGGGGAAAATTGCGGGATGTCGCAATTGATGCAGCACTACATAGCCGGGCTGGCAGCGAGTCTGCCGGAGCTGACCGCGATGATGTGCCCAACTATTAATTCCTACAAGCGGATGGTCCCCGGCTTTTGGGCCCCGGTAAACGCTACCTGGGGCCTGGACAACCGGACGTCGGCGGTGCGCGCCATTGTGGGAGAGGATAAGTCCACAAGGGTCGAGACCCGGCTTTCCGGGGCCGACATGAATCCGTACCTGGCCATGGCTGCCTCGCTCGCCGCCGGCCTCGATGGCATCGAACGGAAACTCGAACTGCCGCCTCCGGCCAAGGACGCGTACGCCGCCAATGCCCTGCCTCTGCCCGCGAACCTGGCCGAAGCCACCCGCCTTTTTCGCCAGAGCTCGCTCGCTCGCAAGGCTTTTGGCGAAGAATTCGTCGAACATTATGCAGCTACCCGCGAATGGGAAGTGCGGCAATATGAACGGGCGGTTACCGACTGGGAGTTGGCCCGGTACTTCGAAGCGGTCTAAGCGCCCGCCATTTCGCTGCAAACGCGGCTCAGGTATCTTGCGCCGGCCCTTGTCTCCGTAGGGCCGATTCCAGCGATCCATTGGAACTCGTCACGCAAGGTTAGGCCACGGGCGCATACACCAGAGTGATATTGCCTCACTTTTCGCAAGCGGGGCCAGAACATCAGAAGGCCAAGACCGGCGGATGGTTGACCCGGAAACCGTAATTGAGCAGAATGACCATGTACCTTTCGGCCCTTGCAATCTCCGGAGGCCAGCTCTGAAGGGGCCAGTCTTACTCTGAGGTACTCAGTGGCGCAGCGATTCCCGGTTCCGGCGGCTGCATCCGGTCCGCTCAATACGGCTGGCGAATCGTTTGCCCAAGCTCGTGTGCAGATTGGCGGAGGTGCCTGATGTTTTGTTCAAACTGTGGAGCGCCCCTCAGCGGCGCTTTCTGCGGCAACTGCGGGCGTCCCGCCCCGCAGGCTGCTCAACCCGTTGCAAAGCCGGCCGCGCCGGCTGGTTCCACGCCGCCGGTGCAATCCGGGGGCGCGCTGAAAGTCGTCCTGATCTGTTTCCTCTGCCTTGGTGTCCTGGGTTTGATGAGCGCGGCAGGACTGTATTACGCCGCCACGCGCGTCAAGTCCCGGCTGCTTTCCGCCGCAGGCGTGGCGCGTGCGACGGAACACGGCAGGTCTTCCGCCGGTTCCAAAATCGACGCCTGCGCGCTGCTTTCCAAAGAGGAACTTGGGGAACTGCTGGGAATCCACGTTGATCGCGCCCAACCCATTGCCGACGGCGGGGAGCCTGGCTGCGCCTTTTTCGCGTCGCCGGAAACGCTCCGGCAACTGGCCCGCGACTCGCTCTCCAAAGCGCCCGAGCAGGTCAAGACTGCCGAAGCGAAGGGCCGGGTGAAAGGCGACAATCCGCTGGCGAATGTGAATACGTCTACCATCCAGGGCCTGGAAGGCATCGTCAAGACGATCGCCGCGGCGGGTGACGCCAGCCAGGGCGGCGGCAAGGTCTTCTCATTCACCGTGGACCCGAAGTTCGACGCGGAATCCTGGCCCCTGTTCCTGAAAACCATGAGCGTCGTCCCCGGATTCGAGCCTTTGGCGGGTGTCGGCGATCACGCCCTGATGGGACCTTTCGGCCAAATTCTATATGTGCAAAAAGGCAATGTGAAAGTAACGCTGGAATTGACCAGCGTGCCCGACGCGCACGGCAAAGGCGTCGATCTTGCGCGCAAAATCATCTCCCGGCTGTGACAGATCTGCCTCGACCGGAGCGCGGGCAGCCCGCGGCAAAATATCGGCCCTCGATCAAGACCGGGAAAGAATGATCGTGTTGTGGGATGTCTGCCCGTTCCGGTCTTTCCAGAAACGTTGAGAGGCGGAACAACGCAGCCGGCCTCCGGCAGGCGCTGGCTCCATTCATACTTGATTTTGTTCTTGAAGTTTTACTCTCAAAAAGCTAGATGAGATTGTGACTTCGGATTGCAGTGATATGGCTTTCTATCTCTGTAAGCGAGTATGACTGATTTGCCCGGGAAGTTTTTCCGCCCCCCTGAGGCAACCGATTCCTCCTGGGCCTCGTCTTTCGGTCATTGTCGGCGCACGGAGCGCTGTCTATGAAGGCTGCGGTTGTGTTAATCGCGTTATCTGTTCTTGCCATTCCGTTCCCGGCGGCAACTCAAACCGTGGAACCGGGGCAAACACCGGCCGCTGATGCCCCGACCAGCGCTCCACTTGTAACACAGGAGCCATCACCGGTTTCGCCGGCAGCGGATCGTCCCGTATCTTGGAAGGGGCTGCCCCTGAACCTGCTGAGCGATCAGAAGCGCATTTGGTCGTTTCCGGCCCGGCTTGCGCGCGGGCAAAGCTGGATTCCTGCCACCGCAGTCGTGGGAACCACCACCGGCTTGTTCTTCGTGGACCCCACCGAGGCTGCCTATTTCCACCGCACGCCGGCGTTTCATGGCTGGAATAACATTTTCACGAGCAATGCCACGCTGGCGGGCACGATCGTCGTACCCGCCTCGCTTTATGCCGCCGGGCTGGTCCGCAAAGACCCCAAAATGCAGCATACGGCCCTGCTCGCGGGCGAGGCTGTGGCCGACGCCGAGATTGTTACAACGGTTCTGAAGGACGCGACCAAGCGGGTTCGTCCGGCTGGCATTCAGGCTCCCGGGAATTTTTCGGACTCCTGGTTCGAGAGCAACGGCTCCCTGATTCGCGGGAACGGAAGTTTTCCCTCTGGCCATGCCATAGCGGCGTTCTCGGTGGCCACGGTCATCGCCCGGCGCTATGGAAATCACCGCTGGGTTCCTTACGCCGCGTACGGCTTAGCCGCACTGGTGGGATTTTCGAGACTTTCTTTATCGGCCCACTTTTTGTCGGATGTCTTCATGGGTGGCGCCCTTGGTTACTCGATCAGCCGTTCCACGGTGCTCCGCCAGTAGCCGCCCCCCGGTGGGACTCCTTCTGGCGGCCATCGTGTTCCTGCCGGGAACGCTCTGCGCGCAGTTGACCACAGGCGTTATCGCCGGAAGAATTTTCGGCGCCGATCGGCAGCCGCTAGCCGGGGCGCGGATCCTGGTCACCGTCGGCCTCGGGTTCAGCGCGGTCATTTACTCGAGCTCGCAGGGCGAGTTTTCCCTCGTGTTACCTTACGGGCGGTGCCAACTGTCTGTGGAGGTATCGCCGGGCAGGAAACCCTCCGGCGTGGCCGTTTTCGTTGCGCCGTCGCAGACCACGGCGGTCAATCTGGAGATGGACGCTTCGGGAGCAGTCCGCGCGGAAGCGTTGTGGACACCAGGCATTTGGACCGATTCTACCTCCGGGCGCGCGTACCCTGAGGGTTTCGGCCTGCCCGGTCTTCTGCTGAGCCGGGAGCCCTCCAGCGTGACCGAGCCCCTCGATTTCACCGGCATCCACGACAACCGGCCGGCGATCGAATCGCAGCGGGGATTCTCGTGGACGGATGTGCAGTACAGGCTCCAGGGCCTCGATGCCACCGACTCTTACCAGCCGGGCCTCCCCGCCGTATGGCCCGATACTCAAGCTCTCGATGAGGTTATCGTGCGAAGCGGCTTTGCTCAGGCAGGTTCGTCCGATAGCGGCGCGGAGGTCGGGCTTTTTCTTTCCCAGCCGGGCCGTTCCTGGCATGGGGCGTTTTCCACGGCAAACACCGGCGCGGCGCTTTCTTGGATGAATCTCCCGCCGCCGGCTTTTCGCGGACTTGTGCAGCAGACAGACCGTTTTCGCTGGTTCACTCGCGACCATCTGGAGCTTGGCGGCCCGCTAACCCGGTGGGCGGACGTTTATGCATCCGCCAGCGGGCAATGGTCCTCACAGACCGAGCCGCTCGCCGCGCCTGGAACCGATCAGCGCAGTCGGCTGCTTTTTGGGAACGTTCGGAGCCGCCTTCAAGCCGGGGGCAGAGACCAGTTGGATCTACTGTACAGCAGCTCGCGAATCCATCTTTCCGACGGGGGCATGCCGGCTGGCCTCGAAGCCTTGACCAGCAATCGGATGGCGCCATCATTCGGGCTGCCAGGCGGTTTCTCGGGCGAACCGGAGAACGATCATTTCGATTTTCTCCAGATGGGCTGGACACATCTTCTTTCCGCGGGTTCCGGTCTGGGCGCAGTCCAGATTCGCTACGGATATTCGATTGCACACCTCGAAGCCAGCGCCATCCCTGGCGCTCAGAGCCGCATTGAGCTTCTGGGCGGCGCGGTCTCGGGAGCGCCTCCGCTGGGGAATCTCGCCGTCCGGCCGCGCCATGAGATCGAAGCCCTGTGGCGTCCCACCGGCTTCCACGCGAGGGGCATTCGGGGCCAGATCGTTACCGGAGTGGACTGGAAAAGCTCCGAGCCGCGCAACCGCTTTACAGCTCCTTCCGATTTGAATCTGATCACCGCCAACGGTGCGCCGGCGTTCGTGATGGAGTTCGACACGCCGCTCGATTCCCGCGCGCTGGTGCGATCTTTTTCCGCATACCTGGCAGGCCGCGTCACGGTGCTGCCTTCGCTGGCGCTCGATTTGAGCGCTCTGGCAGACTTTCCGCGCGGCTCGCTCCCCGCACAATCGAGCCCTCCGGGCGTGTTCGCACCGCAGCGGACGTTCGCCGCCCGGCCGGATCTCATCGTTTGGAACAGTGTTTCCCCGCGGGCCGGTTTCGCATGGCAAGTCCCTTACTTGCGGGGCTTGGTTCTTCGGGGCTCCTATTTTCGCCTGTATGCGCCGCTCGCTGGCAGGTACCTGGACTTCGGAAATCCGAACAGTTTTGGCGGCTCTACCTATGAATGGGAAACAGCCAACCCCAGTCAGCCATTTCAGCCCGGCGAACAAGGCAATTTGCTGCTGCGATTCGGCGGGCCCTACTCGGCAATCTCATCCTCACTTCGCCGGCCTTACTCCGACGAATTCGGCGCCGGCGCGGAGTTTCGTTTCTTGCGTCGAAGCGCTGCGAGCATTCACCTGTTTCGACGCGACGATAAGAATCGCATCGCCGCCCTGAACGTCGGGGTGCCGGCCCAGGCGTTTACGCCCGTGCCCATCCTGGATCCGGGACCCGATGGGATTCCCGGCACGTTTGACGACCAACGGCTAACCGTCTATGCGCAGGATCCGGCCACCTTGGGACGAGACCGGTATTGGTTGACCAATCCCGCGGGGCTGCGGATGCTCAATGCTGGCCTGCTGGCGGAAGCGGGCGCCGAGTGGCGGGGGCTGGCGCTGCACGCGTCTTTCGTGGCCGAAAAGTCGTACGGCCCTACCAATCCGGGCGATGCCGTCTACGAGAATGATCCCGGCGTGATCGGCGCTCTCTTTCTCGATCCCAACACCGCGATCCATGCGGCGGGCCGAAGCTTCATGGACCGGGCGTATGTTGGAAAAATACAAGCCAGTTACCGGCTGCCAGCGGCCTGGAGCGGCATCGAGGCGGCGAGCGTCGCAGATTACCTGGATGGACTTGTGTTTGCCCGCCAGCTACTCGTTACAGGCCTCCCGCAGGGACCTTTCCTGGTGGCCGCTACAGTGCGGGGCAGTCCGGAGGGAGGCAATCGCGCCCAGTATGCGATCAATTGGAATCTGCGGCTGAGCCGGCAGTTCGCACTCGGCTCGGGAAAAAGCCTGGCTGTCTTCTTCGACGTTCTCAACGTGACGAATGCAGGGCAGAGGCTTCAGGAAAACGATCGGAACGGTCCTGCGTTCAATTTGCGGCTGCCGGTTTCGATTCAGCCGGCGCGTTTCGTACGTCTCGGGTTCCGCTACGAATTTTGATCTTCGCCAATTGCTATGCCTGCGTCCTCGAGGTCTGTATCACGGCGAACACGGCGATCCACCATTGTTCTATGAGCCCGTAAGGACGCACGATTTAGCGCGGGGTCGGCGGAAGAGAGGGCCGGCGCAGCTCTCTAGAAATTCGACCGGTCGGCAGCGCCAGCTAGGGGCGGCCGGCAATCGCGGCTTGGGTACAATCAGGAGACGCCCTGGGCGAGCTTCCGCTGCGCTAGGGGCGGCCGGCAATCGCGGCTTGGGTACAATCAAATCTCGCATTTTTGTTTTTCCGCTAACGCTAGCTCGCTGCATGCCAGACGAGAAAATATGGCCCGGGCCGCTCCTCCCAGATGCAGCGGTTCCCGTTGCGCGTCAGCGAGACGAACTTCCAGACGCCGTCGGCCTGGACCTTCTTGGCGATTCGGACCGAGCGCTTCAGGATCATCGGCCGCCTCCCGCGTGCGGGGTTGTCAAAACATGGACACCAAGGCCCGAACCGGTCTTGGATATGGTTGGTTCTAAAGAAAACTACCTTGGAAATGGCTGGGAGGCAGGGATTCGAACCCCGATAAGCAGATCCAGAGTCTGCCGTGTTACCGTTACACCACCTCCCATCCGGCCAACGTAGGACTCCCGCGCGGATGAGCGAGTTCACCGGATCAGGCGCGTAGTTCGAGTATAACGCGACGGCCGGTAACCCGTCCAACATTGCACCATCAAGAGGGCAATGGAATCGGCTGAACGACTCTCGCTCCCTCCGGCGGATCGCTACCCTTCCGAAATAACGCGAAACTGGTGTAATTGGAGAAGGAAAACGTAACAAGAACCGCCGCGGGGATGTGCCGCCGGGTGACCGTTGTGAGGGAGTCGAGGGCCTCTAGAGGAACAGGAGAACGAAGAAACTCACCGCCGTGATCGGAAACCGGATGCCAACCGTACACCGGAGGACTGCTACTCTGCCCAGCTCAGCGCAGTCGCGGCGGATTACAACAGGCGGAAGTGTACCGTGATCAAAGCGCCCACCGTCACCGGATGACCGTCCTTCATGGCGGGCTTGAAAGTCCACTGGCGGACAGCCTCGATCGCTTTTTCGTCTAACCCTAAACCGAGGCTGCGCCGTACCAGAATCTTGTGCGCTTTCCCGTCCGGCTCTACCTCTACGTAGAGCTCAACAGTGCCCTGATGTTTCGCCTTGCGGGCCTCTTCCGAGTATTCCGGATCGACTCGATGAATCAACTGCGGCGCCGAGACTCCGCCGCCAATCCTATAAACCCCGCCGCCAACACCGCCGCCGGATCCCGGCCCGACACCCGGCCCGGTCCCGGAACCCACGCCGCCTCCCGAGCCGGAGCCAATACCGCCGCCGGAGCCCGGTCCATTGGAGGGCGGCCCAATCTTAGCCAGCGGGTCTCCGAACTGTGGGAGATTCACGTTCGGCAGTTGGATTTCAGGTGGAATGACGACCGTTGGCTCCATCGGCAGCTTCGGGTTCTCATTGACGATCTGTGTGGTCGGTGGAACAAACTGCTTCAGCGAGAACTTAGGCAATCTTCCTTTGCTGGCCGGCAGCGGGTTGCGGTCGCCGCCACCGCCGCCGCCGCCCATCGGTTTGATGGAAGGCTTCGCTACCGGCAAGTATTCGGATATATCTGCCGGCAAAATGAGTGTCGCCGTTTTCTTGGCTGCGTCTCGGACCGCCGGATGGGAAAAGGCTGTAAACAACAGCACGCCAACCGCCGCGTGGGTGACAAGCGAGGATGTCGCCGCCTGGCGGGTGTACCGATAGTCGCCCCAGATGTCCTTCACCGGAACCGGCTTGGACGTTAATTCCAGAGGCGGCTCTTTTTTCCTGCTGAGCAGTTCCCGAACCTGTGTTACCAGGGAGCTGTACCAGGGCTCCTCCAGCGTGGTGACCAGCAGGTGATCCAAATTGTCTTGTTCCCGAAGGGGGGAGTTTGCGCTGCTCTTTTCTTGCATGCCTGTATCGGGCTTCTCCTCAGTTGGCGAGCCTGAGCCTTGCACCTGGGCACGCTCTGACTGATTCGACGCCGCTACTCCGCAAGACGTTACGCCTTTTGGAATCTGCCCTCATGTTAACACATCCGTCAAATGTATCAACGTTATAACAAGGCGACAAGACGCGCGCAAGCAGGGGAGCTGTAAATTCGGCAGCGGCGTTTTCTATTGAAAATCATAGATGCTGCGTTTTCTCCGGCGGGCGGCCGCGGATCGCCGCGCGATATAATGGAAGACGCCGACCTTCTCAACCAGGGGGAAATTGGATTGCTCGATCCGAAGGCCACGATCAACCTCCCGAAAACGGCGTTCCCGATGAAGGCGAATCTGCCGCAAAATGAACCGAAATTCTTGGACCGGTGGCAGAAAGAAGACTTGTACGGCAAGCTGCGCCAGGCGCGCCAGGGCGCATCCACTTACATTTTGCATGACGGGCCGCCTTACGCCAACGGCAACATTCATTTGGGCACGGCTCTGAACAAGATCCTCAAAGACTTCATAGTGAAGTCGAAGACTATGGCGGGCTTTAACGCGCCGTACCTGCCGGGATGGGACTGCCATGGGCTGCCGATTGAAATCAAAGTAGACCAGGATCTCGGCGCGAGAAAGAATCGTATGAGTGCGCTGGAGATCCGGGCCGCCTGCCGGCGCTACGCCGAAAAGTATGTGGACATCCAGCGCCGGGCCTTCGAGCGCCTCGGGGTTTTTGGAGAATGGCAGAATCCCTATCTCACCATGTCGCCGGAGTACGAGGCGGCTATCGCTGGGGCCTTCGTGGAGATGCTGTCCCGAGGCTATGTTTACAAGGATCTCAAGCCCGTACACTGGTGCTGGCATGATCGTACAGCCCTGGCCGAAGCTGAAGTCGAGTACGAAAATCACTCGAGCCCGTCCATCTGGGTTCGCTTTCCGCTGCTTTCCGGTGCTGAGAAAGTGGATCCCGCTCTTGCCGGACGCAAGGTGAACGCGATCATCTGGACGACGACTCCGTGGACCATTCCCGCTAACATGGCGATCGCCTTTCACCCGCGATTCGAGTATGTTGCGGCGGAAGTGGAGAACGGGGAAGTCTACATCGTCGCCCGCCGGCTTTTGCAGGCGACGGCGGAGCGATGCGGCTTCGCCGTGAAACGCATTCTGGCCGAATTTCCCGGTGAAAGGCTGGAAGGCGCCGCCTTCCGGCATCCGTTTCTCGACCGCCAATCAGCCGGGATTTTAGCCGAGCACGTGACGCTCGAACAGGGCACAGGGGCGGTGCACACAGCGCCGGGTCACGGACTGGAAGACTACCTCGTAGGCCGCCAATATGGAATCCCCACGTATTGTCCGGTAGACGCCGGCGGCAGGTTCTACCACGCCGAAGGCGCCGAGGGAAGGCTGCCGGGTGCGCTGATTGGCAAAACCGTTTGGGAAGCTAATCCGATCGTGCTCGAACTGCTGCGCGACCGGGGCGCTCTGCTCGCGAGCGAGACCATCGAGCACAGCTATCCCCACTGCTGGCGCTGCCATAATGCGACCATCTTCCGCGCTACCGACCAGTGGTTCATCGGAATGGAGCGCAACCAGCTTCGCAGCCGCACTCTCGAGGAGATCCAGCGCATTTCGTGGCTGCCCGCCTGGGGCCAGGAGCGCATTTCGAATATGATCGCTACCCGGCCGGATTGGTGCATCTCGCGGCAGCGCGTGTGGGGCGTGCCGATCATCGTCTTCTACTGCGAGCGCTGCCAGGCTCCACTCACCGACCGGGCCATTCTCGACCGCGTCGTAGACCTTTTCCGCGAGCATACGGCCGATGTATGGTACCAGCGCGAGGCAAGCGAGCTGATTCCCGCCGGAACCAGGTGCGGCCAATGCGGCGGAGCGCTGTTTCGCAAAGAGACCGACATTCTCGATGTGTGGTTCGATTCCGGCTCCAGCCACCTCGCCGTGCTCGGGCGCCGCCCCGATCTGCCATGGCCGGCCGATCTCTATCTGGAAGGAGGCGACCAATACCGCGGCTGGTTCCATAGCTCGCTGCTGATTGGAATGGGTATTTACGGCAGCTCGCCTTACCGCGCCTGCGCCACGCACGGCTGGACTCTCGATGCCGAGGGGCGGGCGATGTCGAAATCTTTGGGCAATGTGATCGACCCCGCCGACATTGTCAAATCACACGGGGCGGAAATTCTGCGGCTTTGGGTGAGCTCGATCGAATTCAGCGACGACGCCCGCATATCCTCGGAAATACTGGAACGGCTTTCCGAGGCATACCGGAAGCTGCGCAACACATTCCGGTACATACTGGGCAATCTCTACGACTTCGACCCGTCCCAGGACGCAGTGGCGGCCGGCCAGATGCTGGAAATTGACCAGTGGGCTCTGGCCCGCGCCGACGCCCTGGTGGCTGAATGCCGGCGTTTTTACGAGCAGTTCGCGTTTCACAAAGTGCACCACGCGCTCATCGGCTTCGCCACCGTTGATCTCAGCGCTCTCTACTTCGATATTCTGAAGGATCGCCTGTACACGGCCGCTGCCAAATCCATTGCCCGCCGCAGCGCGCAGACCGCCCTTTACAAGCTGGGCCATATTCTGGCCCGCTTGCTCGCCCCTCTGTTGAGTTTCACCTGCGAGGAGGTGTGGGGGTATTTGCCGAAATTGCCGGGCGAGCCGGAAAGCGTGCATTTGGCGTTATTTCCCTTTCCGGGAGAGGCGATCGCCGGGATCACCGAAGCGCAGCGGAAACGTCTGGCCAACTGGGATCGCCTAATAGAGGTGAGGCCCGCCGTGTTGAAGGCGCTCGAGCAAGCCCGCCGGGAGAAATTCATCGGCAACGCTTTGGAAGCGCGGGTGCGCCTTTCGGTCGACGGGGAACTGGGACACTTGCTCGAGGAGTACGCGCGCGACTTGCCGATGCTTTTTATCGTTTCGGAGGTGTCGCTGGACCCCGCCGGCGCGGACCACCATCTGCAAGTGAAGGTCGAGCGCGCCTCCGGCGTGAAGTGCCAGCGGTGCTGGAAATATGTGACCGATGTGGGGGTAGACCCGCGGTGGCCCGCGATCTGCGCCGCATGCGCGCAAGCAGTGGAAGAGATGCAACGTGGCTGACAAGCAGGCAGGAAGCCGGAGCAATGCGGCCCCGGCGGCGGCCGCTCCTGCTCTGAGGCTGCTCTATCTATTATTGGCGGCCGGCGTTTTCATCGCCGACCGGCTCACCAAGACTTTGATTGAATCGGGCATGACTCTCCACGAGAGCCGGCCCGTCATCCCCGGTTTCTTCTACATTGTTTACGCCAAGAATCAGGGCATCGCTTTCGGGCTTTTCGCCGACTCGCCGACTCGGTTTAAGACTTTCGTTCTCATTTTCCTCTCGTCGCTCGCGCTGGCGGGCGTGGCCATGCTGTTGTGGACGATTGATCATTCCGCGCCGAAAGTGAGTGCAGGGCTGGCGCTTATTCTGGGCGGTGCGCTGGGGAACCTGGTGGACCGCGTCCAGGGCGGCGGCGTCGTGGACTTCCTCGATTTCTTCGTCAGCAGCTATCATTGGCCCGCGTTCAACCTGGCGGACTCGGCCATTGTTATAGGCGGCGCGCTGCTTCTGCTGCACATGACACGGGATTCCACACGGGAGCGGAGTGAACAATCGAGTTGAAAACGGCCGCCGCGCGGGGGTTCGCCCCGGGAGCCCTCGGGCGCCTTTCCCGCTGATGGCAAGCTGATGCACCCTCAACTATTTCGTCTGGGACCATTTACTATTTACAGCTACGGGCTGTTGGTAGCGCTGGCGTTTCTCGCCGCACTGCTGTTCGCCTCGCGGCTCGCGCAGCGCGCCGGGCTGGATCCAGACCGCGTTGCCAGCCTCGGCGTTTACGTAGCCGCGGCGGCTATCGCGGGGGCCAAAGTTTTTCTCGTCCTGAGCGACTGGCGCTATTACGCTCAGAATCCCGCCCAGATTTTTTCCTTGGGCACGTTGCAGGCGGGCGGCGTCTTTTTTGGGGGCTTAGTAGCGGCGCTGCTAGCCGCCGCGTGGTACATGCGCCGCGCGGGACTGCCGCCTCTCCGTACTGCCGATACCTTCGCCCCGGCGATCGCGCTCGGGCATTCCATCGGCCGAGTGGGCTGCTTTATGGCGGGATGCTGCTGGGGACGGCCCGCCAATCTGCCCTGGTCTGTAACCTTTACCAACCCGCTTGCTCACGAGCTGGTCGGCGTGCCGCTGGGGATTCCGCTGCATCCCGCGCAAATCTACGAATCCATCGCCGAACTGATTATTTTCGCCATCCTTTGGCTGCGCGTTCTGCGCCCGCACCGCGGGGGGTCGATCATCGGACTCTATCTGGTGCTTTACTCTGCGTTTCGGTTCTGCGTAGAATTTGTGCGGGATCCGGCCGATCTGTCGTACCCCTTGGGAGGACCGCTCTCATTCACACAGTGGACGGCGCTGGCGCTCGCCGGAGGCGGCATCTATTTGCTTTCCCGGCGGCCTGCCATGACGCGCTCGCAAGCCGCCCTCTGATACCGGCGCAATACGCCCCGCGGCGGTCAGCGGCGCCGCCACTTCCCTTCCACCCAGCGGTGGCCGTTGCCATGCCGTTCCCAATGCGGCGCGACCCAGACCACATCCCGGCGCGGCGGCCGCACCCAGCGGCCCGGCACCCAAGTCCGATACCCATGGCCGTCCCATGCCCAATAGCCGTCAATCCATACATAGCCGGGCCCGGGCGCCAGGCCTACGACTCCAATCACGCGCGGCGGCGGCGGGGGCGGCGGAACCTGCGCGTAGTAATAGCCGCCTCCGGCGCAAGCCGACAGAAAGAGCAACATCGTGAAACTGGCAGCCGTGATAAGTAGTTTGGAGCGCATCATTATTTTGGCCTCCCACTTCTTGAAACGCGGCGGCGGACCGGCCGGTTGTTAAAATCCCTTCATGCGGCTTGCAGCTTTGTGTCTTGCTGTCTTGTATTGGTTTGCCCGGCCCGTTTCCGCTCAGAGCATCGCCGCCGGGCGGGATCAATTCCAGCGGCTGTGCGCCGGTTGCCACGGCGCCGAAGGAGCGGGTGGAGAGCGCGGGCCCGATATTGTTTCCTCGCGCCGCACGCGCCGCCTGAACGATCAGCAACTCGGCGAGCTGATTCGCAACGGAATTCCCGCCGCGGGCATGCCCGCGTTTCCGCTAAAGGGCGGGCAGATGCGCGAAATAGTGGCCTACGTGCGTTCGCTCATCGCTCCAGCCGCCGAGTCTCCGGCGCCCGGCGACGCCGCCGCGGGAGAGGCTTTCTTCTTCGGCAAGGGCGGATGCGCCGCGTGCCACATGGTGAGGGGCCGGGGAGGCATTTCGGGGCCCGATCTTTCCGATCTCGGGCGGCGGCGAAGAAGCGCCGAGATCGAACAAGCCTTGCGCGCGCCGGGGACCGTGCGCACTCCGGGATACGAGGTCGCCACAGTCCGGCTGGGCAACGGGCGAAGCATCCGGGGATTCGTCCGGAACGAAAGCAACTATGATCTGCAATTACAAGATTTCGCCGGGACGTTTCATCTGCTGCGCCAGGAGCAGATCAGCGGGATTGCGCGCGAGAAGCAATCCATCATGCCCGCGCTCCAGGCCGCTCCAGCCGAACGCCAGAACCTGCTCGCTTATCTTAGCCGGCTTTCGGGAGGCCCCGGCCCCGCGCGGCAGCCCGTGTCCGAGCCAACCGGAGCCGTTCCTTTCGCCGATCTGCTCAACCCGAAGCCCGGAGAGTGGCCAACCTATCACGGGCGGCTGAGCGGCAACCGCCACAGCCCGCTGCGGCAGATTGACGTTTCGAATGTAAGCGGCCTGGCGCCCCGATGGATATTTCAAATACCCAATGCGGGCCGGCTGGAAACCACTCCCGTGGTTGTAAACGGGGTGATGTATGTGACCGCAGTGAACGAGGTCTACGCGCTCGACGCCGGCACGGGCCGCCAGATCTGGCATTATGCCCGGCCCCGTTCGCGAGGCCTGGTGGGGGATGCCGCGGGCGGCATCAATCGCGGCGTCGCCGTTCTGGGCGATCGGGTCTTCCTGGTGACGGATAACGCGCACCTGGTTGCTCTGCATCGCGTTACAGGCGGGCTGCTGTGGGACGTGGAAATGGCCGACTCGCGGCAGAACTACGGCGCCACCTCGGCGCCCCTCGCCGTCAAGGACCTGGTGATTTCCGGCGTTTCTGGAGGCGACGAAGGGGTTCGCGGCTTTATCGCCGCGTACAAGGCGGCGACCGGAGAGCGCGTCTGGCGGTTCTGGACGATTCCGGCGCCCGGCGAGCCCCTCGCCAAAACTTGGGCCGGCAAAGCGCTGGAACACGGCTGCGGCACGACCTGGCTGACGGGCACTTACGACCCGGAGACGGATTTGCTCTTTTGGGGAGCGGGGAATCCCTGTCCCGACTACAACGGGGACGAGCGGCAGGGCGACAATCTCTACTCGAGCTCGGTGCTGGCGCTGCGCCCTGAGACCGGCAAGCTGGAATGGTATTACCAATATACTCCGCACGACGTTCATGACTGGGACGCGGAGCAGACCCCAATGGTCGTGGACGCCGAGTTTCAGGGCCGCCGCCGGCGGCTGCTGCTCCAGGCCAACCGGAACGGCTTTTTTTACGTCCTTGACCGGACTGACGGCAAGCTGCTGCGGGCGACTCCGTTTGTCGAGAAACTGACGTGGGCCAGCGGAATCGGGCCGGACGGCAGGCCGCGCCTGCTGCCCGGAGCCGAGCCTACCCCGGAAGGCGTGCCGGCATGCCCGGCCGTCGAGGGGGCCACGAACTGGATGTCCAGCGCCTACAACCCGGATACCGGCCTCTTCTATTTGATGGCGCTTGAGAAGTGCAATATCTATCGCAAATCGCCCGAGGTCTGGGAGCCGGGCAAATCGTTCTATGGCGGCAGCACAAAGGATATTCCGGGCGAGCCTGGGAAGAAATATTTGCGCGCCATCTATCTGCAAAGCGGCAAAATCGCCTGGGAGTATCCCCAGATCGGCCCGGCCACTACGTGGGGCGGCGTGCTTGCAACGGCCGGAGGTCTCGTCTTTTTCTGTGACGACAGCGGCGCGTTCGCCGCCGCAGACGCAAAAACCGGGAAGCTGCTGTGGCATTTTCCTACGAGCCAATCCTGGCGAGCCTCGCCCATGACGTATATGGCCGATGGAAAGCAGTTCGTAGCGGTCGCCGCCGGCAGCGTAATTCTATCTTTCGGGCTGCCATAACGGCGCCGGCCTCTGCGCTTTTTGGAAGACCGCAGCCCGGCGGGCCCGAGAGCGGTTGTCGTTCTAGTATTTCGACAGCACCGGCTTGAAGCGCTCCATGAGCGTCTTGAGCTCGTTCTCTTCTTCCGGCCGGACGGGTGTCAGAGGCGGACGCACGGGCCCGGCCGGCATTCCTAAAATCTGCATGGCGGCCTTGATCACGCTGACCTCATAGCCCCGCTTCCGGGCGCGAATGTTGTACAGCGGGATCACGTAATTGTGCATAAGCCGGTAAACGCTGGCCGAGTCGAACGCCGTCGCGCGCTCGTGCAATTGCAAACACAGCCTGGGGGCGATATTGGAGATAGACGACGTGTAGCAGCGAATGCCCAGAGAATAGTAGCCGGGCACCAGATCGTCGCCGACGCCGCCGATCCACTCCAGCCTCTCGCCGACGCGCGCCCGGATGCGCTGCAAAAGGCGGATGTCGCCTTGGCCGTCTTTATACGCCACCATGTTCGGAATCTTGCTCAGGCGGTCCACCATGGCGGAAGAAAAATTGGCCCAATCGCGGCTGTAAATAATGCAGCCGAGCCTGGTGGCGGCCGCTATGGCTGAATAATATTCAAAGATCCCGTCGTCGTGGGCGTTTACGTAGTAAGGCGGAAAGATCAGAATGCCGGCGGCGCCGACCGATTCGGCTTCGCGGGTCATTTCGATCGCCAGTTGCGTGTTGATGCCCACGCCGGCGATGACCGGCAGCTTGTCGCCGGCCTCCGCCACGCAGAACTCCACGACCGCGCGGTGCTCGGCGGGCGTGAGCGAATAGAGCTCGCCCGTCCCGCCGGCGGCCACCAGGGCTGAAAAAGAATGTTTTACAAGAAACTGCACGTTGCGCCGCAAGCCTTCCAAATCGAGCGACAAATCCTTCTGAAACGGGGTTACGGGAAACGCTATCACTCCTCTGAGCCGGTTCTTCAGTTCTTGTTGGTCCATAGCCAGTCAATTTTGAGAGGGGCGAGAATCGATTGCGCGCTGGTGGCTGCGCCGATTTCGACCGGCATCCTTACGAAATGCAGCCAGAATGTCATGCCCTTTTCGCCGCTGCCGCGGAACGACCGCCAGATTTGCAGCCGCCCGTCGGATGAGACTTCAATCCGGTCTTCGCGCTCGCCAAAATCCTTGACCGCCACCACCGTGCACCGCTCGCGGTCCATCACGTGCGCCCAGCCTTCGGCGCGCCCCGATTTGGCCGTTACATAAGGCTCGTTTCCGACCAGCACGTGCCAGGATTGCGGCTGGCCGATCAGCGCGGCGCTCTGACCCGGGCGCAGTTGGGTATAAACCAAAGTCCCCGCGCCGAAATCGACCAAGGCCGGCCCGCTCGTAAGGTTCAGGTTCAGATCGGCGCCGAGCCCGGTGAGCAACGCGTTTGGATCCTCGACCGTCCAGGTTGTTTTCACCCACGACTTGGACCTGGGAAACTCCATGCGCACTTTCGATTGCACGCTGTAGTTTCCGCGCAGAGCTTCGGTGCTCGAAAACTCGATTACCGAATCGAGCGGACCCTGCTTCACGACACTGGCGCTGGTTGCCTTCCCATAAGGACCGAAGCCGCCCGCGCGATAGATGATATCGTCACGAAACCGCAGCAAAAGGCCCTGCGAACCGGGCCGCAGATAGTCCCAGCGCGGCGTCTTGACCGCGCTCAGCAAGCCGAGCAGGTTGTCTGGCACGATGTAATGCAAGGACTCGCCGTAGCTTACTGTAAATTGATCGCCTTCCCTGCTGACAATGGAACCGGCCGCTTCGGGCGCGTGCATTTCCTGCGGAACCACCGAGAATTCCTGACGCTCATAAGGGCCCAGATTGACGTTGAGGTCGATTTCGCCGCCCCGAACCTGGGCCGGCACGGGCTTGCCGTCGCGGAGCAGCCGCACAGTGCGGCCGGCCAATTGCGGCGGGAGAGCCGCCGTGACCGGGAAGCTGAAACGCCGGATTCCTGCGGTCTCTGTGATGCGCAACTGCTGGCCGGATAGAGGCAAGCCGAGAAGAGCGGCGGCCAGCGCCGCCAGCGAGGGAGCGGTGATTGTTTTCTTCAACCCTGGCGTTCGCATGAGGCCCGCTTCACATCAGCGTCAAGACCACGACGGTATCAATCGGGTCGCGCTGAGAATGATCCACCTTTAGCATTACGCCGAGACGATTTTCGATGTAATCGACCTTGTTTCCGCTCAGCAGCGCGGCGGCGCTGATCTTGCTCGGCAATTTCGGCAAAGCGAGCACATCGTCTTCCAGGTTGAGCAGGTGCACATAAACCTTCTTGCCCTTCTGCGTCGTCACGCCCCAGTCACGCGGAGGTATCGGGCCGCCGCGAGTGCCATAAATGCTATCCCCGTTCACCTTCATCCATTCGCCGACCTGCTGCAACCGCTCGACGAACTCCGGCTGGATCGTGCCATCTGGACGCGGGCCGATATTCAAAAGGAAATTTGCATTGTGGCCGGCGGCCCGCACAAGGTAATGGATCAGATCGCGGGCGCTCTTGAACTGCAAGTCCCCCTTGTTGTAACCCCAGGCCTTGTTGATGGTCTCGCAGGTTTCCAGCGGGAGCGAGCCGACTTTGGAATCGCGGTTGAACTCGGCGGTCTTGCCTCCCGGCAGATCTTTTTCGAACATCTGGAAGTCTTCGCCTTCGAACGGCAGATGATGATGGTTGTTGCCGATGAGCGCCGCCGGCTGGAGGCTGTGAATCATGCCGTAGGTTTTTTCCAGGCGCCAGTCGGCGTTCGGCTTGTCCCACCAGCCGTCAAACCAGATGCCGGCGATCTCGCCGTAGTTGGTCAGCAGCTCGCGGAGCTGCCCATCCATGTAGTCCAAATACTTATACCAGTCGCCGGACTCGGGGCGCCCTGTGTTCCATCCCGTGCGCCCGCGCGGAAAGTAATCGGGATGGTGCCAGTCGAGCTCCGAATGGTAGAAGAAGAGCTTAATGCCTTGCCTGTGGCACTCGTCGGCCAGCATCTTGAGAACATCTTTTTTATACGGAGTCCGATCCACGATATCCCAGTCGGTCAGCTTCGAGTCAAACATTGCAAAGCCGTCATGGTGCTTGCTGGTAATCGTGATATAGCGCATGCCGGCCGCCTTGGCCAGCGCCACCCACGCGGCGGGGTCGAATTTGACCGGATTGAACTGCGGCGCCAGCTTTTCATACTCCTCGACGGTCATTTTCCGGTTGTTCATCACCCATTCCCCGTCTCCCAGAACGCTGTAAACGCCCCAGTGGATGAACATTCCGAACTTGGCGTCCTGAAACCACTCTCGCGCCGCGAGGTTAGCCGCCGTAGGCTTATACTCGGCGCGCGCGCCGCTCGTAAGCCACGCGCCCAGCAAAAGGAAACTGCAAATTCTCAGGCAAGTTCTCATAACCGCCGTCCTCAAACTGCTTCGTTGCAACCGGATTTCCCCCAAGAATAGCAAAGGCGGCGGCAAAACGGCGTTTCCCCGAAATCGGCAGCGCGTTCAGCAATCCGGCGCGCCTCGGCAGAGGAGGAAGGAGATGTTCCATCTCTTTTCGCCCGTGCCGGCGGCCGGCGCCCTGCCGCCTATATCGTCCGGAGCTAAAATGAGAGCGGTAACCGGATGCCGCGCTCCGTTGAGTTCTTCGAGCACCAATTTCAACGCCAGGTCCAGATGTGCGAGTTCGAGTTGAACCCGTTCGAGCGGCTCGCGCTGGATTACCTCCAGGGCGCCGTGTTGGATCTGGGTTGCGGCCTTGGCAATTTGACCCTGGCAGCCGCGCGCCGCGGCTGCATCGTAACGGCCATCGACGCGAGCCCCACGGCGATCGCCAGGATTCGCGACGCTGCGGAACGAGAGCGCCTGCCGGTGAGTGCGCTGCAAGCCGATTTGGCCGATTTCCAGATCCAACACGATTACGACGCCGTCGTCGCGATCGGGCTGTTGATGTTCTTCCCCAAGCCGCAGGCGCTCCGCATGCTTGCTGAAATAAAACAGCACGTCCGGACCGGCGGATACGCGATCATCAATGTGCTCATCGAGGGCACGACGTATATGGACATGTTCACTCCCGGAGAGTATTGCCTGTTCCGCCGCGAGGAACTGGCTGAGCGCTTTTCGGACTGGACAATCGAGGCGGCTCGCTATGACGAATTCCCCGCGCCCGGCGAAACTCTCAAGGTCTTTGCAACGGTGATCACGCGTAATCCGGCGGTGAGTTCCGCGCACCGGCCGCAATGACGGCGGACGGCGAGTCCGCAATTATCATTTTCCGCAGTGAGTGATCGCCACCGCGCCGCGGGGACCGGGGATGACGGCTTTGCTCCACCCGCGCGATGGCCCTCGCGAGCGCGGAGGGATCCCGGAGCAGTGCCCGTTGCGGCCCCGCGCTTGCCTACCCTATATTGAAACGAGCGGAGACCGATTATGATTGTTCGCTGTTTGATCGCCGCGCTGGCGGCCGGCGGCATCGCCGCGGCGACTAGCCCTTCTCCCGTTACTTTCAGCCGCGATGTCGCGCCGATTTTGCAGAAGCACTGCCAGACGTGCCACCGGCCGGGAGAAGCCGCCCCCATGTCGTTCTTGACTTATCGGGAGACCCGCCCCTGGGCTAAGGCGATTCGCGAATCCGTACTGCTCAGGAAGATGCCGCCCTGGTTTGCCGATCCGCACTTCGGAAAATTCGCCAACGACCGCTCCCTTTCGCAATCCGACATCAACACTCTGGCGGCCTGGGCCGAAAACGGCGCCCCGGAGGGCGACCCGAAAGACCTTCCCCCACCCCGGAAGTTTATCGAAGGATGGAATATCGGCCAGCCTGACGCGATTGTCGAAATGCCCAGCGAGTTCCATGTGCCCGCATCCGGGACGATTGATTACCAGTATATAGTGATCCCAGCCGGCTTCACCGAGGACAAGTGGGTCCAGATGGCGGAAGTCCGGCCCGGAAATCGCGCGCTCGTACATCATATGATCGCTTTCGTGCGGCCTCCCGGCTCGAAATGGTTGCGCGAGGCGAAGCCGGGCGTTCCTTTTGTTCCTAAGAAGCAAAGCGACCGGCGCGAGAGCCGCCGCGATGGCGATGAGACCGAGGGCGAATTTCTGGTCGGCTTCGCCCCGGGAAGCATGCCTGAAGTTCTGAAACCCGGACAAGGCAAACTGATCAAGGCCGGCTCCGATTTCGTGTTCCAGATGCACTATACGGCGAACGGCAAGGCGGGAACCGATCGCACCCGCATCGGCTTGATCTTCGCCAAGGAGACGCCGGCCGAGCGCGTCCTCACTCTCGCGGCGCAAAATCGCAAGTTTGCTATCCCGCCGCAGGACCCCAACTACGAGGTGCGTGCCGGCATCACTTTTCAAGATACGGCGGCGCTGCTCGCCATGCTGCCGCATATGCATTTGCGCGGAAAGGATTTTGAATACCGCCTCGTCTATCCCGACGGCCGGTCGGAAATTCTGCTGCGGGTTCCCAAATATAGTTTTAGCTGGCAGCTTTCCTACTACCTCCAGGAGCCGCGCATGCTGACCAAGGGCGCCCGCATCGAGTGCACGGCGCATTACGACAACTCTCCCAATAATCCGGAAAACCCCGACCCCACAAAAGAGATTCGATGGGGCGATCAGAGCTGGGACGAGATGATGGCCGGATTTTTTGATGTCGCCTTCGATGCTCATAAGAATCCGGAGAACTTGCTTAAGAAGGAAACCAGGCCCGCGCGCGGGCACGGCGAAACAGCCGGCGGGAATTGATGTGAGGGGGCGGATCGGCGCTCGCTGCCTGCTGTTGTTCTCCCTGGGCGCCGGACTGTGCCGGGCCCATGATCCCATCACAACCAAAATCACCTGGACCCGCGAAATTTCGCGCATTTTTTACCGGCGCTGCTTCGCCTGCCACGGCAAAGAAGGGCCTTCCATGCCGCTGCTCACCTACGAACAGACGCGCCCGTGGGCGAAGGCGATCAAAGAAGCAGTACTCGAAAGACGCATGCCGCCGTGGGGCCCCGTGAAGGGCTTTGGCGGTTTCAAGAATGACGCCAGTCTCTCGGAAGTGGAAATCGAGTTGATCGTGAACTGGGTGGAAGGCGGCGCGCCGGAAGGAGAACTCATGTATCTCGCGCCCCCGCCGGATTTCATTCCCAAGCCGCCCGATCCCCCGCCGGCCGAGCCCGTGCCAATCAAAGGCTTGGTAAGACTCGATCGCGAGGTGACCGCAATCGGCGTGGAGCCGAGCGGGTCTGTGCAAGCTACAGCCCATATTCCCGGCGGGGGCATCGCGCCGCTGATCTGGATCCGCGACTTCCGGCCTGGCCAGCCGAAGACGTATTACTTCCGCGAGGCCCTGAAGCTGCCCAAAGGGACCGAGATTCGTTGCGAGGGCGCTGCCGCCCGGCTTCTCATTGCAGCTTCGCAACCGGCACAGTAAACACGGCGGTGTTCACCTTGCCGAGCCGCTGAAACTGCACCCAAATCCGGTACATCTGCGGACGCGGGAAAATCAGGTTGAATTGCACCTGCGGCCCGCCATGGGCAATTGTAGGATGTTCGTGGATCAGATCGATCAGATCCTCGCTCGCGGCCAGCAGGTGTCCCCACACCCCTAGATATGGCTCCAGGCCTTCGGCCGGCTTCAAGCGGAAAAAAAGCAGCGTCTTTTGGCCTGCGATGGGCGGGGCGGGTTCGGTTGAAAGCTCGACGGCGAGATTAGCTGCGTGCTTCGAAACGAGATCGGGGGCCAATTGCGGCTGCGCCCCGGCGCCCGGCGCTATGAGCGTTGCAGGCACAAGCTGCGGTGTGCCGCCCTCAGGATAAAAGTCGCACAGCAGCCGATAGCGGCCTGGTTTAGGAAGCCGCGTTTCCAGGCGGAAAACGGAATCGCCGGTAAGCTGCGGGTGCTCGTGCAGAAAAAACTGCAAATCCTGGCTGATCAAAAAAAGATGAAACAGCTTTTCGTGCACAGCGCGAAATTTCTGCACCGGACGGCCGGTAACCGGATCGAGCACCTGAATCTCGAGGCGCACTTTCTGGCCGGCATGGAAGGCCCGCGGAAAAATCGCGGTCTTGATCGGATATTCGACCGGATCTGGAAGGTCCGGCTCGAGATCCATGTTGCATTTGGGGCACTTTCCCGGACCCTTGCCGCGAACTTCCGGATCCATCGGGCAGACCCACTCGACCGGCGGCTCCGGCGCCTGTGCCCAAAGGAAGGGAACCAGGAAAGGAGCCCCCAGAATTTGTCCGAGGAATCGCCTGCGTCTCATCTCCGGATCAATCGGCTCCTCACATCCTCAATCGGCGTTCTCCGCGCCATGCCCGTATCTTAACACCGGGAGTCCGGCCCGACTCCCCGCAGCGGAAGCGCGCCAGGGCCGATCGCGCTTTTCCGGCATGCAAACGTCTCCGAGATAGCGCCGCAGGGCTGCGCAGTCGTAAATGCGCCGGAGGGACTCGCCGATCTCAACAGCGCGCTCCACCGGCGGGGAGTGATCCGAAGGACTTCGAAAGCCCGCTGGGGCTTCGCCGCACCGAATTTGATAATGTGAAAAGTCCGCCCCGGCGGAACTCAGCTTATGCCTGCAAAGAAACTGCGCAGCCAGGAGTGGTTCGGCGGATCCGCCTATGAAGCCAGCGTCCGGCGCGCATGGCTGCGCTCGGAAGGCTTCGGCGCCCAGGTTTTCGGCGGCAAACCGGTGGTAGGCATTTGCAATTCCTGGAGCGAACTAAACAATTGCAACGCCCACTTGCGGCAGGTGGCCGAAGCAGTCAAGCGAGGAGTATGGGCCGCCGGCGGATTTCCTCTCGAGTTTCCGACCATCTCCCTGGGCGAACTTTTCATGAAACCCACCACCATGCTCTTCCGCAACCTGATGGCCATGGACGTCGAAGAGATGATCCGCGCCAACCCGATTGACGGGGTGGTGCTGCTCTGCGGCTGCGACAAAACAACGCCGGCGCAACTGATGGGCGCAGCCTCGGCAGACATTCCGGCCATTATGGTGACGGGCGGCCCTATGCTGGCCGGCAATTGGAAAGGAAACGTGCTGGGATCGGGCACCGATGGGCGCAGGTATTTTCAGGAGCTGCGCGCCGGACGCATAACCGACGAACAATGGTGCGAAATTGAGGGCTGTATCGCGCGCAGCGCCGGCCATTGTACCGTCATGGGAACGGCCTCGACCATGGCCGCCCTGGCGGAGGCTCTGGGAATGACGCTGCCGGGCAACGCGGCCATCCCCGCCGTCGACTCGCGCCGCTACCAGCTTGCCGAAGCGAGCGGAGCCCGGATCGTCGAGATGATCCGCCAGGATCTGCGGCCCTCCCGCATCCTGACGCGGGCGGCTTTCGAGAACGCCATCAAGACCGACATGGCGATTGGCGGTTCCACCAACGCCGTCGTGCATCTGGTGGCGATAGCCGGGCGGTTGGGAATCGAGCTGCCCCTCTCCGAGTTCGATCGCATCTCGCGCCAGACGCCATTCCTGGTGAATGTCAAACCCTCAGGCGCGTACGTCATGGAAGATTTCTTCTATGCCGGCGGGCTGCCGGCGGTGCTCAAAGAGCTCGCGCCTCTGCTGGACACCACGGTGCTCACGGCTACCGGCCGGACGCTGGAAGAGAACTTGCGGAGCGTGGAACGCTCGACTAACCGCGATGTGATCCGCCCGCTCGATCAGCCTCTGGCCCCGGAAGGCGGTACAGCCATTCTCTACGGCAGCCTGGCTCCCGGCGGCGCAGTCATCAAACAGACGGCGGCCTCCCCGCGCCTGCTGAGACATCGCGGCCGCGCTGTCGTGTTTGCCAGCTACGATGACCTGAGGGCGCGCATCGATGATCCGGCGCTTGAAGTTGATGCGAACTCGATACTGGTGCTGCAAAACGCCGGCCCGAAAGGCGGCCCCGGCTTCCCCGAGTGGGGCCACCTGCCCATTCCCGCCAAGCTGCTGAAGCAGGGCGTCGATGACATGGTCCGGATCAGCGATGCGCGCATGAGCGGCACCAGCTTCGGAACCGACGTGCTGCATGTCGCGCCGGAATCCGCCGTGGGCGGCCCGTTGGCCCTGGTCCGGACCGGCGACGAAATCTCCCTCGATGTCGAAGCCCGGCGGCTCGACCTGTGCGTTTCCCAAGGGGAGCTAAACCGCCGCCGGGCGCAGTGGCGGCCGCCCGCCCCGCACTATACGCGCGGCTACGGCAAGTTGTTTCTCGATCATGTGACCCAGGCCGACCAGGGCTGCGACTTCGATTTTCTCCGGGCCTGCGGGTGAGCCCGTATTCGGCCGGGCCAACTATGGAATCGGCAAGCCAAAGTGGACACTCAACGGCCAGGGAACCGGAATCAGCAGGAACATCAACAAAGCGCCGAGAAGCGCCATGTTCTTGAGGAAGTTTACCCGCTCGGCGGCCCGCTGCTGGGGGTCCTGTATAGTCCAGAACCCGTGGATGACAAACGACACGCCGACAAGAAAGATCCCCAGCAAAACGATCCCCAAAACAGGATACGCCCCCAGCAGGATGCTGGCGCCTCCCGCGATGAGCAATACGCCTGTGGCAATCACCGCAAGCCACGGCGCAGGAGTGCCTTTACTCCGCGCATAGGCGCTCATGTTATGGACATCGGCAAAATGGTGAAAGCCGCTGGCCAAAAAGAAGACGCCAAAGAGAATTCTCCCGATCAGAAACAGCGCCACAGCCGTCATGGGCAAGCCCTCTCGTGTCCAATTGGATCGGAAGATTTGATTTTGGTTGCAAAAACAGAAGCGCGCACATGGCGGCTCGGACGGGGGGAGAAAAACAGCCCGCAAAGCCTTAATCGACGCCCAGCGAAGCCGGCTTTGTCTCTTCCATGGGAACACGCGCGGGAGCGCTCCCAGGAACAGCGCCCCGCGCGCCAGCCGCCGCACTGCCGGCCAAAGCTCAGGCATCGGTCGTCTCGCCTGCCCGGCAACAGCAAGAAATACTTTCTATTTTCTTCTTAAGTTACTTTTTAAAAAGGATATATTACAAATTCAATCAAAGCCTGCGCCGCCGTGACAGCACAAGATCCGCGGTCGCACAGGCGGAGGCGTTCCACCGGACGGAAGTGGACCGTTAACGTCCGGCGGCTTACCGGCGGTAGAGGTAGAGCGTATGGGTGCGGATGTCGCCCTGATCGTCGTCCTCGATATTGATGGTCTTTTCCGCCTTCCAGCCGCGGAACTCGAAGTCGTGCGAGACCACACGCGAGCCTTTATGCATGCTTTTTTCGAGAAGTGGCTGGATCTTGTCGTTGGAGGTCGGCAACAGGTATACGGTAATCAGGTCCGGCTTGGAGAAATCAGCCGTCATGAGATCCTGCTTCCGGATGGTCGCTAGTTTTTCGAGGCCGAGATCTTTAATCTTCGCCATACTTCGCTGATAAAGAGAATCATCGATCTCAAACCCTACCGAATGCGCTCCGAACTTCTGCGCGGCCATGATGACAACCCGGCCGTCGCCGCTGCCCAGATCGTAGTGCCACTCACCCTTTTTCAACTCTCCGAGCTCCAGCATCTTCTGGACTACGGCTTCCGGCGTGGGGTAAAACGGCGCCAGCTTCTCGACTTCCTGCTGCTGCGCCCGGCCGGCCACAATGGCAATCAGGATCGCTCCGCCGGCCACCAGCATTGACTTGCGCATACCTGCTTCCCTCCTGTCCCAAGCCCCCCGGCCACTGCAAGCGAACGCTTCCTTGTGCGAAGGGCCTGGCTGCGTTAGATGCGTCCCCAGGATGGTAACATGGGCGAAACCGCCATGGAACTTTTCACCGTAAAGATCACCATTCCCGAAGCTGCCAACGTCATAGTAGGCCAGACGCATTTCATCAAGACCGTGGAAGATCTTTATGAAGCGATCGTGACCACTGCGCCCGGGATGAAATTCGGCGTCGCCTTTAATGAAGCGTCTGGCGCCTGCCTGACACGGGTGGACGGCAACGACGAGGAACTACAACGGGCCGCGGCGGAGAACGCCCTCTCGATCGGGGCGGGCCACGTTTTTGTGATTATGCTGCGGGACGGCTACCCAATCAACGTTCTAAACCGCATCAAGGACGTTAGCGAAGTGTGCGCGATCTACTGCGCGACAGCGAATCCCCTGGAGGTGATCGTTGCCCAGACCGGGCAGGGCCGGGGCATCCTCGGCGTCGTGGACGGTTCGCCGCCGAAAGGCATAGAAGGCCCGTCTGACGCTGCCTGGCGCAGGGATCTGCTGCGAAAAATCGGTTACAAACGCTAAGGGGCGTGTTCTGGCCCCCAGGAACGCAGCGCTCCAGCGTTTTCCGGCGGCGAAGCCGTTGCAGAGCCGGCTGCGTTCAGGCGCTGCAACCACGCGATGATCTGCCAGCGCTGGGCTTCGGGAAGCCTCGAGAAGGAAGGCATTCCTGAGGCCAGCGAGCCGTTGCGCAGCACCCAAAACAGCGCGCCCGGCATCGCGCCGCCGACCTCCGGGGAGACGAGCGGCGGCGCTTTGCCATTCCCGCGGGCATCCTCTCCGTGGCAGGCGGCGCAATAGCGCCGGAACAGCTTCGCGCCCGCCCTTTCAGCCTCCCGATTCCCTTGATACGGATTGGGTTCGGAACGCGAGACCGCTCCGGCTCGCTCAAGGGGCGAGCGCGAATGGCGGCTCAAGACGGCTGTTTGAGCCAATGTGACTCCAACGGCAGCAGAAATCAGCAACCCCGGCCAAATTTTATTTTTCATAACTTAGCGGAACATTCGGCTGACCACGCGGCCGAATTGCGCGACTTCGTAGGACACGCCAAAACGCAGGAGAAAGGGAACGCTCGATCCAGTCAGCCCAAAGGCCGGCGAGATCTGCAACGAGGCGCCGTTTGGCAGTTGCCAGGCGACAACCGGGGCGAGGTAGTGGGCCATGTCGGCTACGGAACCGAAATGCTCATGTGTACCCAGTCCTCCGTATAGTTCGA
>DASREK010000220.1:0-21299 GCA_035652135.1 Bryobacterales bacterium
TTCGCATACCCTTATTCCTGGCCGCGGCCTGGCCAACAATCGGGGCAACGACCGGTTGCTTTCTTGCCGACAAAGTTTTACGCTGATCCACCGAGGACCATCCTATGTCATCCCGAGCGACAGCATGGCGAGAAAGGCTCAATGGATTCAGCCGCCGGGACCTGTTTCGCGGCGGCGGGTGGCTGGCGGCTCTGGGGCTGCTGCCCAAGCGATCCGCAGGGGGCGCGGCGCGGCCCGCGCCGGCGTTGAGTGTGGGCCGCAACCTTTATCAATCCATCGGAGTTCGCCCGCTGATCAATTGCAAAGGAACTTTCACGATTATCAGCGGGTCGCAGACGCTGCCGGAAGTGAAGGCGGCCATGGAAGAGGCCTCGCGGCACTATGTACATCTGGACGAACTGATGGAAGCCGTCGGCGCGCGCCTGGCTGAGCTGACCCAGGCGCCCTGGGGAATCGTCACCGCCGGATGCGCGGCGGCGCTGACCCACGCGACTGCGGCGTGCATAGCGGGCGCGGATCCCGAGAAAATGCAGCGCTTGCCGAACGTTCATGGGCTGAAGAGCGAGGTAATTATGCCGCGCTCCTCACGGAATGTTTACGATCACGCCATCCGCATGCTGGGCGTTCGTATTGTCGAGGTCGATACCAAGGAGCAATACCTGGCCGCCATTAACGACAATACCGCGATGGTGTGCATCCTGGGCGGCCCGAGCGACAAGTTCCTCGACGAAGTGGCCGAGGCGACCAAGCCGAAAGGCGTGCCGATCTTGGTGGATGCAGCGGCCGAGGAGCTCACTATTCCCAACGTTCACTTGAAGCGCGGAGCGACGATGGTCGCCTACAGCGGGGGCAAGTGCATTCGCGGGCCGCAGTGCGCTGGTTTGTTGCTAGGCCCGAAAGATCTGCTCCAGGCGGCGTGGCTGAATAGCGCGCCGCACCATGCTTTTGGCCGGTCGCTGAAAGTCGGCAAAGAGGAGATCATGGGCATGCTCGCCGCGGTCGAAATGTGGGTGAAGCGGGATCATCAGGCCGAGTGGAAAACCTGGGAGTCCTGGCTGGCCAATATTTCATCCAAGGTGGCTTCGATTCCGAGCGTGCGAACGGAGGTGCTTCAGCCGTCGGAAGGGCTTTCCAACCACGCCCCGCGCCTTCGCATTTCCTGGGACGCCGAACGCGTGGGCATCGCCGGCAACGAGCTCGAGAAATACCTTTACGACAACGAGCCCCGAATCGTTCTGGGCGGTTCGACCGGCGCTTGGGGATCCAAACAGCAAAGCTCGGTCAGCATCATGCCGTATATGATGATGCCGGGAGATGACAAGATCGTGGCTGCGCGGCTCTACGAAGTGCTTTCGAAACCGCCGCAAATCCGGCGCGCGCCCGAAGAGAAGGGCCAGCCGGCGGCCGTGGCGGGGCAATGGAACATCCGGCTCGATTTCGTGCGCGGCTCGGCAAATCACGTGTTGTTCTTTGAACAACAAGGCGAGAACATTACCGGCACGCATCGCGGCAGCGTGCTGGCGGGCGACTTGCGTGGAACGGTCAAAGGCAACCAGGTTCGTTTTCGCAGCTCTTTTCCGTACGAAGGCACGCGCCTCAACTATCAATTCGAGGGCCGGCTGGAAAACGGCGCGCTCGCCGGGGTCGTGGATCTGGGCGAATATGGGACCGCCCGCTGGACCGGCCAGCGGCACCAGTACGGGAACGGCGAACTCCGCCGCGGAGCATAGCGGCGCATTTGCCTGGAATCGCTTCCGTCGGCTCGCGTCGCGGCGGTTTTGACCGCCGGACGCGCTCCGCGATTTGGGATTGCTGCTGTGGCTGAGGCTGAGGCCTCCGTAATTCACATCCTTGAACCCGTACGGACCACTCGCCCGTGCTTCCTGGCGCCGTCGAGCGCTGTTTTTGGGAACCCGCTGCACGGCGCCTACGGCGGGCACGAGGCAGTTGAAACAGCAATTCTTGACCTGAAAGATAGGCGCTGAGCCGCACCCGCCGGCGACATCTTCTATTTATGGGTCGAGTCGCATGTATAATTCCCTCAGCGGAGACGCCGGAGAGGAAATTCCGGTGAGGAGCGCCGAGATGGTCCGAATGCGCCGTTTAGCAACAGCCCTGTGCGTTTGTTCGATGGTCGGTGGCGCCCAGGACCCACTGGCGTGGTTTCCCCTTCAGGTGGGCAGCCGCTGGGTATACGAACACGAGTGGAAATCGGGTGACCGGAGCCGGCCAGACGTAGACCGCTGGATCACGGAGGAAACGGTCACCGGTTGGGTGACGATTCCGGAGGGCCTTGTGGTGCTGCGGCAAGTGCAACAGCAAGACAACTCTACCGGGCAAACCATCAAGGGCCGCGTGTTGCCACGGAACAGCCAGTTGCGGGCTGTCCAGCAACCAAGCAACGCCCACCCCGGCTATCTGGTGACTCGTGACCATGAGCCGTATCTCGTCCATGGAAATTGTATATACGTGATCGCGGACGGATGGGATGGCCCCAAACAGCAGCTTCGCCCGACCTACCGGGAGTATCTCGCCAAAGGCGCCATTGCACCCGATTTCTGTTTCCCTTTGCAGACCGGCCGCCAGTGGGGGAACACTGATATTCCCTGGCGGGTCGAGCGGGCTGGTGAGGGTGTGGGCTTATTCCTGCTTCCGGAGTATGCGGGGGCCATTCATATTTTTTCCAACCACTTCGGCAGCGGCGGGCAGGAAGATGTTTGGTTTCAAAAAGGCGTCGGAGTCGTGGGTGAACATTACATCCACAACGGCACCTATGACGAGTATACAAAGAAGCTTCTGTCGTTCTCGCGATGACCCGGTTCCGGGATCTGTGGCAAACACAACTTCCGCATTATGAACGCAGCGCATTGGGGGGGCTCCGGAGTTCGCATTTTCTTCCGAAACTGCGCGGTTCCGCGCCGCCATGCCCGCCCTACGGAGGAGGCGGCATTCGGCGGCAGCTCACGGTTCGAGCGACAGAATGGATGCTACTATCCCGGATGTGGACGGCATTTTCGCCGAGGCTTGCCGGCTTGCGGGCATCGAACGCTATGATCTGAGCGCCGAGGATCTGGTGCGGGCAATTGAGGAATCGGTGAAACGGTACGCGCCCGCAGCGGACGGCCGCGAGCTGCGGAAATTCATTCTGAGTCTGCGGTTGGAAGATTTGGCGCTGGCAACCGCCTGTGCGCGAGGCAGCGGCCGGGCCTGGGAGGAGTTCTACAAAAAATATCACCAATATCTGATCGATACCGCAGGTGAATACGACCTGGCGGACCAGGTTATCGCCGAGCTATATGGCATGGACGGCCAGGGCAAGATTGGAAATTTCAGGGGCCGCTCGACGCTCAAGACCTGGCTGCATGCCCTTGTCCATCAGGCGCAGGTGGATCGCCACCGCCGGGAAGCGAGGCTGGTCGGCTTTGACTCACTGCCCGCTGAGCCGGCGAAACAAGAGCATCCGGAGAGCTTCGAGGGGCGGGACGCCGCAGCGGCGCTGGCTCGCGTCCTGCGACGAGAGATCGCGAAGCTAGAGGCGCCGCAGCGCTTGCTGCTTGCCTGGTACTACAGCGATGGTTTGCGGCTGGCGCAAATTGCCCGGATGCGGGGCGCGCATGAATCAACTGTCAGCCGGGAGCTCGAAGGCATCCGTAAAAGGTTGCGGAAACAGGTGCTCCAGCGGCTTCAGGACGAGGGCTTCAGCCGCGCCAGAATCGAGGAAAGCTTCCGGCATCTTGCCGAAGCTCCCGTAGACTTTGACGGCATAATGGATAAGGCAAGAAATACCAGGTGAAACGTACTAAGTATATGGCGAGACCAGCCGAGTCAGCTTCTAACCGGCTTTTGGAACAGGTCCTGCGAAAGCTATTGCAGGCCTCCGGTCAGCCAAGCCCGGCCAGCACTGAAACGCCGTCCGGCTCGCATCCCGAGCAGGAGCTGGTCGCGGCCTTCGCAGAAGGCAGGCTGCGGGGCCGTGAACTCCAAAGTGTCGAATCGCACCTGGCGGCTTGTCTCCTGTGCCGCCGGTCGGCGACTGCGCTGTTTGAGAGTCTGGGAAATGTCGAGCGGCCACGCAGCCAAGCCATTTTCGAATGGCGGCGCTGGATGCGGCCCGCGCCTGTGCTGGCGGCCGCTCTGATAGTGGGGTCGATGCTGTACTACCAGCGCGGTCAAATTCTTCGCCGCGGCGTTCAGCCCGCCCGCTCGAACGCGCAAAATGGTCTTGCGCCGGCATCAGGCCAAACGGAAGCAGCGGGACAAAAAACACAAGAGGCAGGCGCGGCTGTGCGAAGAGATTCGAATGCGGCGCAGAACAGCCCGGGGCTTCGAAATGGAAATCAGGCGAAGGCCGTAGAGCGGGTTGAGAGGACCGCCCCCGGAAATGGAGGCGTGATTGCACAGGTTGCCGGCGCCGCGGCCGTTGCTCCTCAAGGCGCCCGCGCAGCTTCGGGCGGCGCCCCGCAGGATGGGAACACGGTTTTGCTAAAAGAAGAAGCTGAGCAAGCCGCCGCCCGCGCGCAGCAAAGCCCGATCCAGAACAAGCCCCTTTCCGGAAAAGCCGAAGAAAATCGCGGCCCGGATCAGGCTCCCGTGCCTCGAGCGGAGGCGCCGCTCGCGAGGGAAGGCTCCGAAAAAGGGCAGCCTCCAGCGTTAAAAAAGACGTTTCCCGCGCCGGCCGCGAGTCCGGCCCGGTCCCGTGCTTTCTCTGCCGGCGTCGTCGGCGGAATCGCCGGAGGTTGGCTGGAACCTGTGGCCGCTTTGCCAGGAGGAGCGCCGCTTCGCGCTATGATCGCGCATGACAACCGCACATGGGCGGTTTCCGACAGCGGAAAAATCTTTCGGTCCCTGGACTCCGGCAGAACTTGGATAGCCATACCCAGCCCGACAGCAGAAGATCTGGTCAGCATCCGCTGGGACCCTGCTACGAACTCTCTCATGGTACGCGACAAGCAGGGCCGTGAATACCAGGCCCAGCCGTAGACCCTGTGCGTCGACGCGCCGGTGTTAGAAGGCGTGATCTTGCAGAGCCGCCGCAACGGTCCACCCGCCGAAGCCGCCGGGCCGGATAAATCGGCGGACTAGGCGGCGACCGAGCGGGATTTTAACGCTGTTTCCAAAATCCACGCGATCTGCGCTGCGTCAAACGGAGGCGTACAGTAATCGGAAGCGCCCGCCTCGATCGCGTCCAGCCACTCGGCCACCTCGGGATAGGGGCTCACCACGATAACGGGCAGTCCCGGTCTTCGTTCTCCCAGTGCATCCAGCAGCTTCTTGTAATGCGCCCGTTGGGCGGGGCAAAAGATCAGATCGGCGCGATATTCTTCGACCAACCGCAAACATTGTGTCAGCGGCAAGGATCTCTCGGAATGCACAACCAGGTTCTGCGAGGTGAGAACCCGTTCCAGTTCGCTCCCTTGCGCGCGGTCAAGGTCGAACAAAAGGATCCTTTTAGTGTTTGAATTATTCTTCTCCACCGTCGATAACTCCATACAGCCCACTTTTAGTGATTTTCTCTACGCGGAGAAAAGCGCTGGTCACCTGGGACTGTCTTAACAATAAAGCTCTCACCGGAGGAAGTCCAATCAAAAATAGTTATGCCGGCCATTAGTAAGCCGGAGAGCCAAATTTTGCAAATTTTCATGCGGCTGCAATAAAGCGAGATGGAATTCCCGCAGCGATTATCGGGCCGATAAAAACATTGGATTGGACTGTACTCCGCGCCAGCTTTAACTTAAGAAGGTGGACGCGCCGATTTTATCCAATGAAAATCCCGAGGTAGATTTCCTGCACGAGATCGGAACCCGTATGGCTTCCGATCCCCTGCCTGTCGTATTAAACCGCGTGGTGCAATTCGTGTCGGCCCTCATCAAATGCGACTCGTGCTTTCTTTACGTGCTGGAGGGTGACGAGCTGGTGCTGCGCGCCTCCAAGAATCCTCACCCGGAAGAAGTAGGTAAAGTGAGGCTCCGGATCGGCCAGGGAATAACCGGCTGGGTCGCCGAGCATTTGCAGCCGGTAGCTGTGGCCCGGGATGCTTCGCAGGACCCGCGTTTTCGCTTCTTCGGCGAGCTTCCGGAGGATCGCTACGAGGCGTTTCTCTCGGTGCCGGTGCTGTGCCGGGGGCGCGTGGTAGGAGTCATCAATCTCCAGCACCGGCTGCCGCACACGCACACCCGCCGTGAAATTCAGTTGATTTCGACGATCGGCTTTCTGGTGGGAGCGGAAATTGAGATGGCGCGTCTGGAAGGCGAAATTTCGCACCTTTCCGATCAACTGGAAACGCGCAAGCTCGTCGAGCGGGCCAAAGGCATCCTCCAGCGGGAGCTCGGCATCAACGAAGAGGAGGCCTACCTCGCTTTACAGCGGCAGAGCCGGCAAAGGCGCAAGTCAATGAAAGAAGTGGCTCAAGCCATTATCCTCAGCGAAGAAGTCAAAAGGGAAAGCCAGCAGCCGCCCGGCGAATAGGCCATCGCCCTGCTGGCCTGCGGGCTCTCCAGCCCCCGCGCGGAGGAGCTGTAAAATGCGATAACCTGTCCGGTAGAGACATGACGCGCAACGGCTTTGACCGCCGAGAGGCGGCCGTGCTCCGCAAGTTATCCTCACCTGCCAAAATCCAGCAATTTCTCGACGCCGAAATTGGATACAACAAAGAGAAAGACGGCGATACGTGCCGCTCGCCGCGGCGCGTGCTGCGCGATCGGGTCGCCCATTGCATGGAGGGCGCTCTGTTTGCAGCCGCTGCTTTGCGCGTGCTCGGATTTCCGCCGCTGATCGTCGATCTCGAATCCGTCCGCGACGATGACCACATCGTCGCCGTCTTCCAACAGCATGGCTGCTGGGGCGCCATAGCCAAGTCCAATTACGCAGGGCTGCGCTTTCGCGAACCTGTATACCGGACCCTTCGGGAACTGGCGATGTCCTATTTCGAGCACTATTACAACCCGGCAGGCGAGAAGACGCTGCGCGCCTATTCGCGGCCCGTCAACCTGAGCCGCTTCGATTCCATCGGCTGGATGACTGCGGAAGAAGACCTCTGGGCCATTCCGGAGTATCTCTACACGATTCCGCACCGGCGCCTGCTGACGGCGGAAATGGAGCGCCGCTTGAATCGCATGGACCGGAGGCTTTTTGCCGCCGGCAGGGTAGGCGCTGTCGAGTGAGACTGGTTGCCGCTGCGGGCATTCGCTATCGCCGAGATGGAGTGGAAACGCATCCAGGCATTGCCGCGAGTATTTGCCCTCAGAATTTCGTCACTGCCGTGAAATGGAAGCTGCGGGCCTTCAGGGCGGGCACGACCATTTCGAAGGCCTCTTCGCCCGCTGTGCGCTCGGCCGGAGACATCAATTCCACGTTATTCAGCAGCTCGATCATGCTCTGATTGAACCGGAAGTTGCGGACCCCATGAACGATTTTGCCGCCCTCGATGAGAAACGTCCCATCGCGGGTCATGCCGGTGAGAATTTTCTCGTAGGGGTCCACTTCGCGTATATACCACAGCCTGGTGACCAGCACTCCCCGGTCGACGGAGTGAATCAGCTGATCCACGCTTTGGTCGCCGCCGGAAAAAACGATGTTGACCGGAGCTTCGCCATACTCAGTGGGCAGCGGAAATCCGTGCCCGGTAGGCTCGACGCCTGCCGCCTTAGCGGCGCGGCGAGAGTAGGCCACGTTTCGCACGATGCCGCGATCCACCAAAACCAGCGGCTGCCTCGGCACACCTTCGCCGTCAAACGGGGCTCCCGATTGCAGGGGATGGTAGACGTCATCGCAAATCGTAATGTTGGCGCCAAAAAGCTGCTTCCCGATGCGGTCGGTCAGGAAGCTGCGCTTGTCTCGGACAGCGGTGGCGCTGAAATCGAAAGCCAGAAAACCGAGCAAATCGAGGACGGCCGCTCTTTCTAAAACGACGGTGTAAGCGCCCGGCTCCATTTTAACCGGGTGGCGTGAGGCGCTGGCGATTTCTACGGCGCGCGAAGCCAGCGCCGGCGGATC
This sequence comes from Bryobacterales bacterium, assembly GCA_035652135.1. Lineage (GTDB taxonomy): Bacteria > Acidobacteriota > Terriglobia > Bryobacterales > JACQDG01 > DASREK01. The sequence continues at coordinate 7,993 of DASREK010000220.1, forward strand.
GATCTCTTGAACCCGAACCGAGTTGGATTTCGCCCATCCGGAACTATCGGGCGCGATGGCGGTGATCGACGCCTCAGCGCGGGTCTGCGCGTGGTAGGCGAACAGACCCCGGGAATTCAGGATCGCCTCGGCCGAAGCCCCGGTGGCGAAAACGCCCGCCGCCGTCATGGAATTTGCCGAAGCCCTGTCAACAGCCTCCTTCACCTCTCCAGCGCGCCAGTGGGCCGACGTCTCAGCGGTCGGTTCATCGAAACGCTCGACCGTTTTATAAGTGAAAGGCTCGGCCATGGGAGGCAGATCCGGATCGGGCGTCTGAAATTTCGCAATCGCCGCCGCTTCCTCGACCACACGCCGGATGGAGTCATCGTCTAAGCGGTTGGTGGTTGCTCGCGCGGTGCGCTGGCCGATGACAACCCGCACGGAGAGGACCTGTGTTTCCTCCTCCATGTTTTGATGGATGACGTTGTTAGCGAAGCGCGTGAGCGCCTGGCGGCTGGCGATGAGCAGAATCTCGAAGTCATCGGTCGATGAGAATTTTTTTACTCGGTCGAAAATTTCCTGGCAACGCGAGCGGGACAGCAGCGCAAACTCAGACATGCGGGACCCCAAGAAAGGCCATCGGCAACGGCGCGGCCCACCGTCTATTTTGGAATGGGCCGCGCTTGCTTCGGATCATTGCCGGCCGCGAGCGCTTTGCGGACCGTCCGGCTCTATGCGTACGCCGCCCCGATTTTGACATTGCGAAAACGGCTGGGGCTGGCGCCGTGCCCGGTGCCCATGGTCTGCTGCGGCTGGCCCTTGCCGCAGTTGGGGGTGCCCCAGAGAGTCCAATACTCGGGCCCGCAAATCGCGTCACATGAGTTCCAAAATTCCGTCGTTATACCGCTATAGCTCGGATTCTTCAGCATCCGAACCTTCTTGCCGTTTTTGATTTCCCAGCCGATTTCCGTGCCGAACTGGAACTGGTAACGCTTGTCGTCGATGGACCAGCTCCGGTTGGTTTCCATGTAGATGCCGCGGTCCGTCGATTCAATCAGCTCTTCGGGGGTCATTTTGCCGGGCTTCAAACTAACATTGGTCATGCGGATGAGCGGAATATGGTTCCAGTTGTCGGCGCGCATGGTTCCGTTCGAGCGCGGCTCGCCGATCTCCGCGGCGGTCTCGCGGGAAGTCATATAGCCGACGAAGCGGCCGTCGCGGATGATATCCGTGGCTTGCGCGGGAACGCCTTCGTCGTCAAAAGCAAAGGTCCCGAGACCAGGCCCGTGCTCGATTCGCGCATCGCAGACGACATTCACTATCTCGGAGGCGTATTGCAACTTTCCCCGCTTATCCAGAGTCAGAAAGCTCATGCCCGCGAAGTTGGCTTCCGCCCCCAGAACGCGGTCAAGCTCTATCGGATGGCCGATCGATTCATGGATCTGGAGCGCCAACTGTGAACTGTCGAGAATCAAATCGAACACTCCCTCGGGGCATTGATCGGCGCGGTGCAGAGCAACGGCTTCTTCGGCGACGCGGGGCGCGTTTTCGAGCAGCCGGAGCTCGTGAACCAGTTCATAGCCCTTCAGCATATGCTGGCCGCCGAACGAATTGGGGTAGGAGCGCTTCTGGATCTCGTTCCCCGAGTAGCTGTACGCCACGCAACCCGCCCCGGTGTACCATCGCGTCTGCTCAATCCGGCTGCCTTCGGAGGAGGCAAAAAATTGGCGCAAGCGCCGGCAGGTGACCGCCGCCTCGGCCAGCGTCACCCCCTGTACGCGGCGCAACTCCGCGTCAACTTTGAGCAGAAGATCAAGAGTCTGATCGACTGGAACGGAGAAGGGATCAATCTGAACCGGCGAAGACCATTGCGCCTCGTGCTTCTGCTCGGGAGCCAGGGCGACGTCGCGCTTCTTTACCAGCGCCGAAGCGCGAGCGATCTCCACGGCCCGGGTGGCCGCGGCCTGGACGCCCTCCGCTGTGAGCCAGTCCGTGGCCGAGAATCCCCATGCCCCGGAAGCAATCACGCGGACGCCCAAGCCGAGACTCTCCGACGAAGAAGCCTGACCGACTCGGCCGTTTTTCGTGGAAACCAGCCGTTCCGCCGATTCGACCAGTCGAACGTCAGCATAGGAAGCTCCCGCCTGGACCGCGCGATCGAGGGCCAGCAAGGCGAAGTCTTGCATAGAAAAAATTGCGCCCAAATGTGAGCCGCTGCCGCCGGGCGGAAGGAAGGCGGGCGCTCCCCTGCCGATTCCAACGAAAACTAAGTTCCCTCGGACCAACTGCTGAGGTATTTTTCCTGCTCCGGAGTAAGCCGGTCAATCTTGATGCCCATGGATTCCAGCTTCATCTGAGCGACCTTCCGGTCGAGCTCTTCGGGCACCGGGTACACTTTTTTTTCGAGCTTGGAGTGATTCTTCACCATGTACTCGAGAGCCATCGCCTGGTTGGCGAAGCTCATGTCCATCACGGAAGCAGGATGTCCTTCGGCTGCCGCCAGGTTAATGAGGCGTCCCTCGCCGAGCACGAACAGCTTCTTCCCTCCCCGCAGGGTGAACTCTTCAACGAATTCGCGCACCGGGCGGCGAGACCGGGCGATTTTGCTCAGGCACTCCAAATCGAGCTCGACATTGAAGTGTCCCGCATTGCAAAGGATCGCGCCGTCTTTCATCCGCTCGAAGTGCTCCGCCCCGATAATGCCTTTGTCCCCGGTGACGGTGATAAAGACGTCGCCGATAGGCGCCGCGTCGAGCATGGACATCACGCGATAACCATCCATCAAAGCTTCCAGAGCCCGGATCGGGTCCACTTCGGTGACGATGACCTGTGCGCCCAGGCCTCTCGCGCGCGAAGCCAGGCCGCGGCCGCACCAGCCATATCCCGCCACCACGACATTCAGCCCGGCGAACAGGATGTTGGTGGCCCGCAGAATACCATCAATGGTGGACTGGCCGGTACCGTAACGGTTATCAAATAAATGTTTCGTCATCGCGTCGTTGACGGCGACGATGGGAAACTTCAGCACGCCCTGCTTGGCCATGGCCCGCAACCGGATCACGCCGGTCGTGGTTTCTTCCGTGCCGCCCAGAACCTCGGAAGCCATGTCCTGGCGGGCGGTGTGGAGCATGTTCACCAGGTCGGCCCCATCGTCCATCGTGATCTGGGGGCGGTGCTCGAGGGCGGCTGTGATGTGGGAATAATACGTGGCGTTGTCTTCGCCTTTGATGGCATAGACGGAAATCCCGGAATCCCGCACGAGAGAGGCGGCAACGTCATCCTGCGTGGAGAGCGGGTTGGACGCGCAGAGCACGACGGACGCGCCGCCGTCGCGCAAAGCGATCATCAAGTTGGCGGTTTCTGTCGTGACGTGCAGACAGGCGGAAATCCGAATTCCTGCCAACGGCTGCGTCTTAATGAACTGCTTGCGAATGGATTGAACCACGGGCATCGACTGGAAGGCCCACTCGATACGCCTCTTCCCGAGATCCGCCAGTCCGATGTCTTTCACGTCGTGGCGTACAGACGTATTCACCGTAGACATAGAAACGCCTAATCCTCACCTTTCAAACTAAAACGACGGCTGGCTCCGGGCCAGGCCTAAACCCGGGCCATCAAGGCCGCAGCCTGGGCCCGAAACTCCTCTGCCTTGTCGGTCCGCTCCCAGGTGAAGCCATCCTCGTTGCGGCCGAAGTGTCCAAATGCGGCGGTCTTCTTATAGATAGGGCGCCGCAACTGGAGATAGTCGATAATGCCCTTGGGCGTCAATGGGAAAAGCTCCCGGACCAACTCGCTCAGATGGACGTCCGCTACTTGCCCCGTTCCCTGCGTATCCACCAAAACGGAAACCGGATCGGCCACGCCAATGGCGTAAGCTAACTGCACCTCGCAGCGCTTGGCGAGGCCCGAGGCGACAATGTTCTTTGCGATATAACGGGCCATGTAGCATGCGGAACGATCCACCTTGGTGGGATCTTTGCCCGAAAACGCCCCGCCGCCGTGACGCCCCATTCCGCCGTAGGTGTCCACAATGATTTTACGGCCCGTCAGACCGGTATCGCCGGCCGGACCGCCGATCTCAAACCGGCCCGTCGGGTTGATGTGGATCTTGGTGCCCGAATCCACCATTTCCCGCGGTATAACCGGGCGGATGACGTGCTCCACCACGTCGGCCTGTAACTGAGATTGGTCGATATCTGCGCTGTGCTGGGTCGAGACTACAACGGCATCCACTCTGACGGCCCGGTGGCCTTCGTATTCCACGGTCACCTGTGACTTGCCATCCGGGCGCAGGTATTTCAAAGTGCCGAACCGCCGGACGTCTGAGAGCCGACGGACCAGCTTGTGCGCCAACATGATGGGCAGCGGCATCAGCTCTTCGGTCTCGTCGCACGCAAAACCGAACATCATGCCCTGGTCGCCAGCCCCGTCCCGATCGACGCCCAGCGCTATATCGGGTGACTGCCCGTGAATGGCGTTGATCACGGCGCAGGAATCGGAGTCAAAACCGTACTTAGCCCGGGTGTAGCCCACGCCGCGGATCGTTTCCCGCGCCACTTCGGTGTAATTTACTCTGGCCGTCGTAGTGATCTCGCCTGCAATAAAACACAGCCCGGTGGTAACGAGCGTCTCGCAGGCCACGCGGCCCAGAGGGTCCTGAGCCAGCACGGCGTCTAAGATAGCATCGGAAACCTGGTCGGCGATTTTGTCCGGGTGTCCTTCTGTAACCGATTCAGAGGTAAAGAGCCGACGATGAAATATGGGCACACGCAATCTCCATCCAAAGCAAAACCTGCGGCTGCCACCAACCTGGGTGCCGTCTTAAGGCGGTAAAAATTGTCGGGCTAAACAGAACCTACCAGAAAACCAGACCCGCCGTCAATCCGGCGCCCGTGACCGGGTAAAAACCACCGGGTCTGAGTAATTTGAGCTTTGAGTCGGAACCGATCCCTACCGCTTGCGAGGGGCAAAACGCAACATCTTGTTGCGTTTTGTGGGGCTCCAGGATCTGGCATAGGGATTGCAAAACAGAAAGGCAATAAAGCCGGAAACGGCTGATAGCATCCCAGGCGACGAGACCCAGCTCGTCGCCAGCCCCTCTGAGCAAACCCCGGCATCCACCAAGGATGCCGGGGCACTTCCATTTTATCGAAAAAACCAAAAACGCCGCAAGATTACGAGCGTTCACGGACACCCCGGGGAGCGCCGTTCGGCGTCAAGCGGCATATTTTTCGTAGAAAATCGATCGCGGGTCGGCCCCGTTCCGCTCGAGTGCATCGCGAACTTCCTTGACCATGCTGCCGGGACCGCAAACATAAAAGTCGGTATGCGGACCATCCCCGGCCAGGCGGATCACATGCTCCTGCACCCGTCCGCGAAGGCCCCTCCACTCAGGTCCCCCCTGGGTCAAGGTCGGATAAAAGCGGAAGTTGGCGTGGCGCGCAGCGAATTGCTCGAACTCGCTCCGGTAGAGAATGCATTCCTCCGATCTGGAGCCTAAGAGCAGTTGCAGGTGTGGGGGAACGCCGTGACGCAGCAGGTATCCGATCATCGAGCGGATCGGAGCAACGCCGGTTCCAGCAGCCACGAAAAAACAATTGCGCACAGGCTGCCGGAGCTGAAAGCCGCCGTGCGGGCCCTCGAAGCGCACTTCGTCCCCGGATCGCATCTGAAACAGGTAACTGGAGAGCGGCCCGCCCGCAATCCGTTTCAGGCACAGTTCGAAGAGATTGTCCCCATTCGGAGGGGAGGCGATCGAATACGCGCGCCGGATGATCTGACCTCCGGTTTCGTAATGGAAACAGACGAACTGCCCCGGCTGGAAAACTACCCTTTCCAAGGCAGGCGCTTCGAATAGAAAGTGGCGAACGTCAGGGGCTATGGGGAAGCTTTCAATCAGGCGGGCGGTCTGTGCACCCTCACAACTCATCGTTCATACGCTTGCCGGGCGCGCTCAGCGAGGATTTCGACTAAGCCCGGATGCCCGTCCAACGGATCGCCGCAAACAATATCGATGTCCTTGTGAGCGGCGGCCACCTCGGCTACCAGGCAAGGGAAATCCCGCTGGAGATGAAGCCCAAACGTCAGAAAATAGGGTACCACGATCACGCGCCTGGCGCCGGCCGCGGCCAGCTGCGCCACTGCGGCGGCCAGGTTCGGCTGCCCGCCTTCGAGAAACGCCGCCGACCACAAGTCGAAACCAGCTTTCCCGGCGGCAGCCCGGCTCACCTCTCGAACAGCCTGGTTTGCCGATTCCACCGAAGAGCCGTGCGCAAAGAAAATGACCGCGGCCTTTTCCGGCCGGCGAGTGTTACCGGGCGGCACCGTTGATATATTCTCTCATGTGCTGGATCTCTTCCGCCTTGCGCTCGAGGTCGTAATACATCAGATCCCGCATCGAGATCATTTGAATGACGCGTCCGTTCCTGAGCACGGGCAGATGACGGCAGTTGTGGCGGTGCATGACCTCCATCGCCTCGTCCGCAGTAGCTGATTCGTCCACGGTTGTCGGACTGGGAGTCATCACTTCGGCCACGCGCACCAGGCGCGGATCCCGGCCTTCCACCAGCACCCGGTTCAGCAGATCGCGCTCGCTGAAGATTCCGCACAATTCTCCATCCTTCAGCACGAGAATCGCGCCGACATGAAGATCGGCCATTTTCGTCGCGACTTCGAAGACCGTCTGATGAGGCTCCACGAAGTAAAGCTCCCGATCGGACAGAATTTGGGAGATCTGCGCCATAAGGTTCCCCTCCCTTTTGGCACTGTGATCTTGGCGCCAAAAGCGCTGCCAGAGACTTAGAAAGAGTCTTCGAGCCCGATCCTCAGCCGGCTGCAAACAGCCTGGGTTCCCTGTTCAGCGCCTGCCAGCACCCTAAAGATATCATCGCGTGCGCCCGCGAGCAATATCGGCGGCTCTATCCCGGAACGATCAGAGACGGCTCACCGGAGGCGCGGCTCCCGACAGCGCGCCCCCCGGCCAGTTCGATCCTCCCAGACGAATCCGCTGGCCCGAAGTGTCTGCGGAGAAAGTCGATAAAGCTGCGGCCCCGCTTCCGGCCATTATCCCGGTCCAGGGCCATCCGCAGCAGAAACACCAGGATGCCGAGCACATCGGCGTCGCGAGTGCGCGTCATGCCGGTCCGTTGGGTCTCTTCCTTACGAAAGGCCCGCAGCGCCTCCTGGATGTATCTGGCGATGGCCTGAGCCACCGGCGACCGCGGCTCCGTTTCATAATAGACTCCGCTTTCGAGGGTCTTATACGTGCGGGCCAGGGCGTCCAAAGCGTCGCGCACATCCCGGTCCGCCGCGCCTGGCGTGTTCAGGGCGGCGGCCAACACGAATTCTCCGAGCGCCGTGAGCAACTCCTCGTTTTGCCGCAGATACGTGTCCGAAATTCGTATCTCTTTATAGGGAAAGTTTTCCGGATCGAGCCCGGGCCGCTTTTCATGCTCCCGGCTCTCCATCAGGTAGGGGCAGTCGAGAGGGCAATCCAGCGTCTCCTCTCGCTCGCGGCCGCAGCACTGGGGGCAAATTGCGGAGCGGACTGCGGGACAATCCCGCTTGGCCTTGCGGCGGTGACAAATGGCGCACGTCATTTCACTATTATCATAGGATTTGACTCTCGGAAGCCAGCGCCGTTACGCCATCGCCGCCTACCTGATTCTGGCTTCTGTCTACCTGCTGTATCTGCCCCATGCGGAATTCGTGTTGGATGACTGGCTCGTTTTGCGTCGATATCAGGAGGTTCGGCAGGCCGGAGCCGCCGCCCAGATCAAGATGCTTGTGGCCATCATCGAGAACCAGTTTCACGGCCAGTTCCGCTTCCAGTGGCTTAGTTTTTCCTTCGCCTATCTGCTCTTTTTAGCGGTCGGCTACTCGCCGAAGGTGATATTCGCCGTTTTCCTACTGTTGCACGTTGCCTCCGCGCTTGTATTGCGCGATGTTCTGGAGCGCTTAAAAATCGGAGCAGGCCCAGCCTTTCTGGGCGGAGCTGTGTTTCTGCTCTTGCCGAGCACGCACGGCCCGGTGTTTTGGAGCCACAACTGTTCGTATTACATCTGGTCCACGTTCTGGTTTCTTCTATATATGCGCTCGCTGGCGGCAAGCTTTGCAGCCGGCCGGCTCACGGCGCCCGCCGCCGGACGGCAAGCTTTATTCCTGACGCTCGCATTGTTCTCAGGCGATCCGATCTTCTGCCTCTTGCTCGCCGGAGCGCCTTTGGCCGCCTGGTATTTGCATTCGAAAGCCGGCCGCAAGGCTACGTTGCTCGCATGGTCCACGGTGGGAATCATGGGGGCGCTCTATGCGCTGCTGATCAACAGGGCACGAATTATTCAGGCTGGAGTTGGCCTGCGCTATTCATTCACGCACGCTAATCTTCGGAGCAATGTCCACTCAATCCTGGAAACCTACGGCAGGCTAACCGGGTTCGCCACCGGCTCTTTCTACGCCATCCAACCGACTTTTACGGCTCTTGCGTTCGCCGCTCTGGCAGCTTCGCTGGTGATCTTCGGCCTGAAAATGTGCGAGGCGCGCCGCGCGCCGATCCGCCGCACCTTGCTGCTTGCCGCAGGCCTGTGGGCCGCAGCCTATGGCCCCATCTGGTTCCTGTTGGCCCACGAGTTTCGCTATGATTACGTCCCCAGCCCCTACCTGGCTCTCGGAATCGCGGCGCTTGTATGCTGGAGCCCCGCGCTGCGTTTGCCCCTGGCGGGAGCATTGATGGCCTGGCTTGCCGCCGCTAACGTGGCCGATATCCGGCAATGCTGGATACCGCAATCCGACAACCTGCGGCTGGTCGCCCGCAGTTTGCGCGCCACCGACCCCAGGCCGGGCGACCTGATCATTGTTTCCCAGACGCCCATGTGGATCGGAACCGCTCCAAATTTCGCGTTCCTTGCGAGCTGGGCGTCCACGCCTTTCGCCGAGCACGTGACCGGAGTTCACGGTCTCGAGACAGGAACGGACATCATCGACGAGGGCGGGCGCCTGCGTGTGTTCCATTATGACCACCTTGAGGACCTGACGCCTGAGCGCGCCGCGCATACGGTCCTGCTTGTGGAAGAGGGAAACGGGCGTATCGGCCGGCGCCATCTGCTTGCAGATGAAGCGCGGCCAGGCGGCTACAGGCTCTACGCCCTGAAGGGATATACCGGCCCTGAGGTCCCGTCTGTCGATGTCACACGGGAGCGACTCTCATTCCTCGAAGGCGACATCTACTTTGCTCGTCGCTATGCCCATCATAAGTATGAACACTGAGAGGCAGTGGCGAGCTGTTCTGCTCGCGGCTTTGCTGGTTGCTTTTATCGGCCGTATCGTCGCCACCTACCACGTTTTTAATGACACGTTCGACGAAAGCGATCACATCACTGCGGGGCTGGAGATTTTGGAACGCGGCCGGTATACGATCGAGGCTCAGCATCCGCCGCTGAGCCGGCTGGTTCTGGCCGTACTGCCGTATTACTTCGCCGGCCTGCGCAGCGGGCATTACAACGACCTTTGGGGTCACGGCCCTTGGGCCAGCCGGGACTTGGCGTTTTATTGGAAATCCCTCTCACTGGCTCGCACCGGCAATCTGGTGTTCGCGTTAATGCTGTTCTGTTTCGTTTATCTCTGGGCCGCCTGTCTCTACGGCCCCTGGGGAGGCGTCGCCGCATGTGCTCTCGCTGTCTGCTGCCCCAATCTCATCGCCCACGCAGGCCTCGCTACCGTCGATATGGCCGCGGCCGCCACTATTCTGATGTCGGCTTACTTCTTTTGGCGCTGGTGCGAACAGCCCAGCCTCGCCTATTGCGTTTTGTCGGCCGTGGCTCTCGCATTGGCCGTTCTTTCGAAGCTCTCGACCTTGCTCTTCCTCCCGCCCCTGGGCCTGCTTTATTTTTTGCTGGGCCGAGGGAGCCGGCTTTCTTCCGTGACCGGCCGGGGCTTCCGGATGGCGCTGCGCCGGGCGGCTGTATTCGGTCTGCTTGTCTTTATGATCGTTTGGGCTGGATATTTGTTCGAGGTAGGCACGCTGGTCCCTCCCGGACACCGCTATCAAAGCCCATTCGGCATGCACGGCGGCTCTGGACTGGCAGCGACCCTGGTGCGCTCGCTCGGGACGCGAAAGCTTCCCGCTTTTCGCCTCCTGCAAGGCGTCCTCGAAGTGGCTACTCATAACAGCAGCGGGCAGCGCTGCTATCTGCTGGGGCGGATCTACTGGCATGGGTCCTGGCTCTACTTTCCTGTGGCGATTCTGGTGAAAAGCACGCTTCCTATGCTTCTTCTGGCGGCGGGTGGCGCCGCTCTCTTCATTTTCGGCTGCGGCCTAGTGAGCCGCCGGACCATTTATCCTCTCTCGGCGGCCGCTCTGATCCTGATGCTGAGCATGCCGGCCGCCATCAACATCGGCGTTCGGCATGTCCTGGCGATTTATCCTTTCTTCGCCATCTTGGGGTCGGCCCTCTTTACTACCGGAAGGCGATGGATCACCCTGGCCGCCCTGGCCCTGTGTGCCTGGCACGCCGGAGAGTCGATCGCCGCCCACCCTGACTATCTCGCTTACTTCAACGAGATCGCCCGCGGGCGGGAGGAGCAATTCCTGATCGACAGCAACCTGGATTGGGGACAGGATCTGGCGCGGCTCGGCCAGTATGTCCGGGCGCGTCGCATCGATTCCATTTACCTGACCTACTTCGGGCGGACGGATCCGGCCAAGATGGGGATTGCCGCTATCCAATTGGGCGATCAGCGACCGGACCAGGGGTGCGCCGCCGTGAGCGTCACCCGTCTCATCATGGACAGCAATCTGGCTTGGCTTCGTGAGCGGAAGCCAATGGGCCGGGTCGGCAAATCGATCTGGCTATATGATTTCAGCCGGTGAAAAAGAAAATAGAAACGGCCTGAAGCACATGTCGCCCGGAAACAGCCTTCCGAGGTGCCCGTTCCTATTCCTCTACCTTTGGCCGCACGGGCTTGCATCCAGCCCATGCGTGCGGGCCACCAGATACAACGGGCGGCGCTTGATCTCCTCGTAAAGCCGCCCCACATATTCCCCCACCAAGCCCAACAGAATGCTCTGAAATCCGCCGATCAACGACCCCACAATAACGATCGATGCCCACCCGGGAACGGCCGTTCGAACCGAGAACTTGATGTAAAGGGCGTAAATGGCATAGGCAAATGAGACAACCCACATCAGCAAACCGATATAGACTGCCAGGCGCAACGGGAATCTGGAAAAAGAAAGAATCGCGTCCAAGGCGAGGGCGGCCATTTTGGGTCCCGAGTACTTCGTGCGGCCGGCCACGCGCGGCGGCGCTTCGAATGGCAATGTGGCCTGGCGGTAGCCGGTCCAGTTGATCAGGCCGCGTAAAAAGCGCTGGCGCTCTTCGAGCCGCCGCAGTTGCTCGACGACCGGCCGTGAGAGCAGCCGGAAGTCGGCGCTGTTGGGATCGATCGGCGTATCCGAAATGAGGTTGATCAGCCGGTAGAAAAAGGCCGTCCCGAGGCGCTTCAGCCGGCTCGCATCCCGCTGCACAAGCCTGATGGTCGAAACAATAGCGGCGCCGTTGCGCCACAACTCGACCATGGCCGGCACCAGCTCGGGAGGATGCTGCAAATCCCCATCCATCAGCACTACCGCTTCGCCGCAAGCGAAATCGAGTCCCGCACTTAACGCCGCTTGGTGCCCGAAGTTCCGCGTGAAAACCAGCGCTTTCACGCGCGGATCCTGCTCATGCATAGCTGCAAGGAGTTCGGCGGTGCCGTCGGTTGAGCCGTCGTCAACGAAGATGATTTCCTGGAGATCGGCTCCGAGAGCCTGCTTCAGCCTCTTGACGAGCTCTTGGATGTTCTCGCGCTCGTTCAGTACCGGCGCCACGATGGAAACGCTAGGCATGCGGGAACGGGCCGCTGAAGAAATGAGCAAAGTAAGTATCGCCATACAAGGCGAGGCGCTGTAGCTCCTCAATCGTCAGCGGCTGTGCGGGGCATCGGACCCCCGACTGCAAGGGCAACAACTGATAGCGCCGGTCCGGGGCCGGCAGGGCGAGCAGCGATTTGCGGACATAATGGCCGCCGGCGTCGCGGACGTATACCCGCAAGCGCGAGATGGCATCGCGAGAAAACAGCACAATCGAGTCGCGGCGGTAAAGGGCCAAGTCGCCCTGCTCGTTCACCAGCAGCTCACGGGCGCCCTGCACCTGCGGCGCATACCCCAGCAGCAGGCTGTTCAATGACCAGCTCGCGCCGGCGATGAAGCTTGGCGCGGTTCCCATGGCGTGCGGTGCGTGGGCAAAAATGAAAATTTCGCCCGGTCGAATCGGCGCGGCGTTTTCCACAGTGCTTACGATGGCTTGCGCCTCGCGGCTCTCCGGAATCCAGCATTGTCGCATCTCGAAATATGTGAGCGAAATCCCGTAGGCGATCGCCAGGAAGGCGAGAATAGCTCGAGCTTGCGGCGGCGCCCAGCCGGTCAGGGCGGCAGCCGCCGCCCCGAGGAATATGGCTGGAACGTAGAGGTATCGCCACTCGATGCCGGGCAACGACACTACAGGGAGGAAGGTGAGAAACGCGCCGGCGGCGGACCAGACGAGCAGCCTGAGTGGAGAAGGCGCGGAAGCGTTCGGCTCCCGGCGGCGGAGCCCAAGCGCAAACGCCGCGCCCGCCGCAAGCAGAAGAACAAGCAGCGGAATCTCGGGCCGCCAACTCGGGCGCCACTCGGCGAGGCTGGGCCTGAGTCCCAAAGCGGCCAGCAAGCGCAGGGGAATCGCCCACAGACTCGGGAAATTGGCGTTGTGGTAACGGTGCTGAAATCCCCCCAAAACAGGCATGCGATTGAGCGCCAATACGTAGATACTTAGAAGACCCATAAGGAGCGCCGTGTGAATCGCGCAGTACCGGAAAAAGCGCCGATGTTTTTTCGGGCGGCCGAATATCCACCAGCTAGCCGGCAGCAACCCCACGAGCAGGGGCAAGATCTGTTCACCCGTGAAGACGGTCAGCACCAATATGGCAAAGTCCTTCCACCCGTACCGGTAGTCTCCGGCTGCTGCCAGCTTTCGCCAGGTGTAGTAAAACCAGGCGGAGAAGGCCAGGGCCTGCACGTAGTAAAAACTGGTTGCTACGGGCCAAAACAGAGCGCCATTTGCCGCGGGAAACACCATGTAGATGGCCCCGGCAATAAAGCCCGTCCGGTCATCGGCGGCCAGCAACGACACGATGCCGGCAAGAAGCACAGCGGTGATCCCATGCGCCAGCAGCGCCAGTAAGTAGTAGGGCCAGCCGTGCAATCCTGCTGCGAGCGAAGCGACCAGCACAGGCAGAAAGCCAACCCAAAAAACGCG
>DASREK010000221.1:0-23800 GCA_035652135.1 Bryobacterales bacterium
CTCGAGCACATGCGCATCGCGCAGTGGGACATACTGGAATTCAGCACCAATCCGAAACACGTTTCGCCGGAATTCCCGGCAGGCTATTGGCCCAAGACCGAAGCCCCTCCCGGCAAAACCGCCTGGGATAGGAGCGTGGAAGGTTTTCGCTCGGACCTGAAAGCCATGGAGAAGCTGGTAAAGAACGCGAAGACCGACCTTTTCGGCCGCATCCCGCACGGCGACGGGCAGACTATTCTGCGCGAGGCGCTTCTGGTCGCTGATCATAATTCATATCATCTCGGGCAACTTGTGGTGCTCCGGCGCCTTTTGGGCGCTTGGCCGGAGGAGTGATGGCACGCGCTTTGGTTGGCTGAAGCCACAGAATGGCGCAGGAGGAGCAGCCGCCCTTTGCAAAAGCGACGGCCGCGCCCTCACGAAGCAACGAAATCCGGGCCAATCGGCTTGACAGCCACTGTCCCCCGGTGATATCACCAGACTGCCGCCGCTGGTCGACGTGCGGAGAAAAGGAGCGCGCGATGCCCAATCGGTCTCCGGCTTGCTTCTCGGAAAAGCGTTTCTATTTGCCCACCAGAAGGGAAGCGCTGCTGGCGGCGCTAGGATCGGGCGTGCTGGGGGCGGCGGAACTTCCCGTTCGCAAGCCGAAAGTCGAGATCTTGTGGAAGTCCCCCGACGGCCATCCCAATGCCTTGGAAGCCACCGAGGAAGGCCTCTGGGTCGGCGATCAAGTGACTGACGCCGCCCATCTGCTGGATTGGAGAACGGGAGAGGTGCTCCGGCGCGTGGAGACGGAATCTTACAACACCAGCGGCATCGCCTATGGGGGCGGGTTCCTATGGCTGGCGGCGAACGGAGCGCTCAAGGTACGCCCGCGCCGCCCCGCAGACGGCGACGATGCTGAGGTTCTCAAAGTAGATCGCGCGACGGGGAAAACCCTTGCCAGGTTTCCCTTGCCGGGCGGCGCGATTCATGAGCTGAACTGGGCGCAGAATAGCTTGTGGATCACGGCCCGCGGCTACGGAAAATTGATGCATGTGGATCCGGATTTCCACGTCCTGCACACGATCCCGTTAAAGCTGGGCCGGGCGCACGGCGTTGTGTGGGACCGTGGGGCCGTGTGGGTGCTGTTCTCCAACGACTGGGTTATCCAACGGCTGGACGAGGAGGATGGCCGCGTCTTGGAAGCGTTTCAACTCGCAAAGGGCGCTGATCCGGAGCCGCACGGCCTCGCGCTCTATCGGGGCTGCCTGTATTATCCGGATGCAGGCATGGCCGGCACGCGGCCCAGCAACGGCAAGTACGCCGGTTACATCTGCCGCTTCGCCATTTCCTAGAGCTCATGGCGGACCTGCCCATTGCGGCGCCATGCCGAAAGAGATTTTCGGTGCGCCTGGCCTGATTGCGGGAGTTTGCATGCCGATGACGCCGCGTTCCATTCTTGGCTCCTGTCCGGCGATCGCCTTCGTTTGCGCCACCAATCCTGGCAGCGCCAAAGCTTTTTATGGGGATGTCCTCGGACTTCGGCTCTTGCGCGACGAATCTCCATTTGCGTTGGTTTTTGACGCCTGCGGGACGATGCTGCGCATTAGCTTCGTTCAGGAGTTGAAGCCCGCCGTACATACGGTATTGGGCTGGCAGGTCCCCGACGTCAGGGCGGCCGTGCGGGACCTGGCAGGCGCTGGAATCCAGATGAGACGCTTTGACGGATTGACCTCCCAAGATGAACTGGGTGTCTGGTCATCGCCCAGCGGGGCTAAAATCGCGTGGTTCAATGACCCGGACGGCAATCTCTTGAGCATTACGCAGTTTTGACCGCCAGAAACCTGTTTGCGGCCGGCCCACCGGCTGACGCCGGGCGGATGATCCGGGAGCCGCCCAACGAGCCGGGGCTTCATCGCTTACAATGACAGGGAAAACGATGCGCCGGCATGATTGGCAGCTCTTTCCGTCGGCTCCGCCGGTCCGCAAATCGTGCCGCCGCATCACACGGAGGGAAAAACCATGATTCGCCCCGCAGCAAGGATCGTTTTGCTTTTCACCGTCGTGGCGCTGGGGCTGTCCGCGCAGGACTGGGCGCGCCAGCGAGTGGACAAGTCTCCCCGCCATCGCGAATGGGTGACTGTGAAACATGATGGGCGCTCGGTGGAAACGTTCATCGCATATCCGGAGTCGAGCAACAAAACTCCCGTTGTGCTGGTGATCCACGAAATCTTTGGCCTGACGGATTGGGTGGAGGATCTCGCCGATCAGCTCGCAGAGGCGGGTTACATTGCTGTAGCTCCTGACCTTCTGTCGGGCATGGGGCCCAACGGCGGCCGCACGACATCCTTTCCTGCGGGCCGGGTAGGGGAGGCCATCGGCCACCTCGACCCGAATCAGATCACCGCTGATCTGAACGCCGCGGCGGATTATGGCCTCAAGCTCCCCGCGTCTAACGGCAAGCTTTCTGTCACAGGATTTTGCTGGGGCGGCGGTCAGAGCTTCCGGTTTGCCGCAAATCGCGCCGATCTTGCCGCAGCTTTCGTTTTTTATGGGCCTCCGCCGCCGCCGGAAGCCATGGCGCGCATAAAGGCCCCTGTTTACGGCTTTTACGCCGGCAATGACGCGCGCATCGACGCCACAATTCCGGCCACGCGGGATGAAATGAAGAAGGCGGGCAAAACCTACGAGGCTGTTATTTATGAAGGAGCGGGGCACGGTTTCATGCGCGCGGGGGAAGCCCCGGATGCAAGTGAGGGCAACCGGAAAGCCCGCACAGAAGCTTGGGCGCGCTGGAAGGAATTGCTGAAGCAAAAATCCTAACCTCTGGCGGCGGCCCCGGCGTAATTAGGGATCACAACTCCCCGCAGGGGCCGATGAATCGCTCCAGCCTAGGCGGCTTCGCACGCAAGGCGCCCGCGGATAATTGACCTGGATCTCGTGAAGCCAAAGGCCGCGCCTGGGCCCGCCAGGAAGTGCTTCGGGCCGGCGCCGCTGAAAAAGCGCCCGTTTTCCCGGATGGCGGCCTGGACGTGCTAACCGGCCAATCGGCTCGAACGCCTTATCCGAACGAGGTTCCTGGAGCGGACTTCTCCTGTTCTCGGGGGCGACGCTTCGCTGAAAGGATCCGGTGGCCGCTCTGCGGGCGAAGAACCGCGCTCTGGGGCAGCCGTGCTGCCGGCTCCTCTCGCTCCGGTGGATTTTTGCCATCCATTTCATGAGGAGTTCCTGCGGGGGGCCACAGCTAATTTGCTGGCGGAGCTTCCGCTAACCCTTGCTTGGGCCGGATTTTTCAAAAGCAAGCAGGCGTTGTATACTTTCAGCTACCCGGGAGCGGGAAAGGAAAATCCTGGATGCAATATGTCGATTCTCCTGAAAACTAGCTTCTGTTTTCTGGCGCTGCTCGCGCCGCTTTGCGCGCAGAGACAACGGATGCCTGCGCCCGCAGAGAAAAATCCTTTTGACACGCCGCAGGATGTAGAACAGGGTGCAGGGTTGTTTCAAACTCACTGCTCTTACTGCCATGGGTCCCACGGAGAAGGCGGGAGGGGGGCTGACCTCACGGCCGGCCAGTATCGCTATGGCGGCTCGGACGCGGAGCTTTACGCGACCATTCGCAACGGGATTCCCGGTTCGGAGATGCCGCCAGTCCGCGCGACCGACGATGAAATATGGCGGATTGTCGCGTTCGTAAAGAAAATCGGATCGTCGGGGCTTATGGAGAAGGCCCCGGGAGACCCGGCGGCGGGAAAATTGGTTTACGACAAATCGGGGTGCTCCGCATGCCATTCCATCAATAAACAAGGCGGCAATCTGGGGCCGGATCTGACGGACATCGGCCGCCGCCGGGGGCTCAAGTACCTGGAAGAATCTCTGGTCAAGCCCGAAGCGGACGTGCCGATAAACTACCGGGCTATTCAGGTGGTCCTGAAATCTGGCCAGACCGTAACCGGGATCCGCCTGAACGAAGACGACATTTCCATTCAATTGCGGGACACGAGCGACAATCTTCGTTCGTTCTTGAAAGAGAATGTAAAAGAGATCCGGCACGATAACCCGTCGCTGATGCCTCCGTACGGGGGGATCCTCAGCAAGAAGGACCTGGAAGATTTGGTGGCTTACCTAAATTCTTTGCGGGGGGGGCAATGAGAGCACATCCGATCTGGACCTGCGTGATTCTGATTTTCGCGGCGGCCGCCGGCGCAGCGCCGCCAGCGAGCGGGCAAGGTTTACCTGTCACTTACGAGCGGCTTCTGAAGGCCGATCAGGAGCCGGGCAACTGGCTGATGTATTCGAACACCTACAACAGTTGGCGGTTCAGCCGTCTCGATCAGATCAACACTCAGAACGTCAACCGGCTGCACGTCAAGTGGCTCTTTCAGGGGCGGCACCAGGAGAAATTCGAAACGACTCCCCTCGTAGTGGATGGCATCATGTACCTGACCCGGCCGGAGAATGCGATCTATGCGCTGGATGCGGAAACAGGACGTGTGTTGTGGAGTTATGAATATCGCAA
Organism: Bryobacterales bacterium; assembly: GCA_035652135.1. Classification (GTDB taxonomy): domain Bacteria; phylum Acidobacteriota; class Terriglobia; order Bryobacterales; family JACQDG01; genus DASREK01. The sequence goes on from DASREK010000221.1 coordinate 4,496, forward strand.
TCCGCCGCGCACTTACAACTGTTGCGGCAAAGTGAATCGGGGCTTGGCCATTCTCGGCAACCGCCTGTTCATGAACACGCTGGACATGCACATCATCGCCATCGATGCAAAGTCAGGGCGCGAGTTGTGGAAAACCGAGATGTATGACTACACGGCGGCGGGCGGCTACGCAGCGCCGGGAGCGCCCCTTGCCCTCAAGGACAAGGTGATTGTCGGCATGGCCGGCGGCGAGCACGGGGTCTCGGGATTCCTGGACGCCTATGATGCCGCTACCGGCAAACGCCTCTGGAGATTCAACACCATCCCTCAGCCGGGCGAACCGAATTTCGGAACCTGGGCCGGCGATTCCTGGAAAACCGGCGGCGCTTCCACCTGGAACAATGGCTCGTACGATCCGGAAACCAACACGCTGTATTGGGGCACCAGCAATCCGTGGCCCGACTACAACGGAGATTTTCGCGCCGGCGACAACCTCTACTCGTGCTCCGTGCTGGCGCTGGATCCGGATACGGGAAAACTAAAATGGTATTTCCAGTTTACGCCTCATGATCTGCATGACTGGGATTCCACTCAAATCCCGATCCTGCTCGACGGCGAGTTTCGAGGCCAGCAGAGAAAGCTGCTGGCGTGGGCTAACCGGAACGGCTTTTTTTATCTGCTGGACCGCACCGACGGCAAGTTCCTGCTGGCCAAAAATTTCGTAAAGCAGACCTGGGCCAAGGGTTTTGATGACAATGGCCGTCCAGAGGTGATCCCCGGCAATGAACCTACGCCGGAAGGAAATGACAAGGTATGGCCCGGGGTGGACGGCGGTGCGAACTGGATGTCGCATAGTTACAGCCCGCTGACGAAGCTGCTCTATGTCTTCGCCCGCGAGGAGCGCCGTGTGTTCACGAAAAACGCTGTCCGGCATCCAACTACGGCGCCGGAAGGCGGCGAGGGCAACGGCCCGGCTATGGCTTTCTTCATGCGGCGGCCGCCGCGGTTCGCTCCGGAAGAGAGTTGGGGGAAGGTGGCGGCGATCGAGCCCATGAGCGGCGTCATTAAATGGGAGCACAAAGTAGTCTCGCCTCCCTGGGGCGGTGTCATGGCCACTGCCGGCAACCTGGTGTTCGGCGGAACTCTGGAAGGAGTCGTCTTTGCCCTCGATGCCCGCACGGGCGAGCGCCTGTGGTATTTCTCCGGCAATGATCGGGTTTATGCTTCTCCCATCAGCTTTCTGGCGAACGGAAGGCAGTACGTTTCGCTGCCTGTCGGCGATGTACTGATCACCTTTGGCCTGGATTGATAATGGATCCCGAGGGGCGGCGGGCGTGAGTCGTGGTTCCGGCTCCGCACGCCTTATCCCATCTGTGCGATTGATTCTCAGAGGCGTTGCGGCGGCGCTCGCGGGTATTCTAGTCCTGGCCGGCCAAAGCAGACCGGGCCGCATCACCGGCGATGCGGCCGCCGGCAAGGCCATCTTTGAGGGCAAAGGCGGCTGCCTCAACTGCCACTCCATCGAAAATCACGGAGGAAGCCTTGGCCCCGATCTCAGCGAGATCGGCATCATGCGCACGCCGGAGTCTCTCCGTCTCGCCATCATCGATCCCGACGCAGAAATATATCAGGAATACCTGACGGTCGTAGTTACAACCGGGCAGGGGCAGAAGGTCGAAGGCATCGCGCTGAACGAGGATGATATCTCGATTCAAATCCGGGATACCGATGGAACCCCCCGGTCATTTCTAAAAGACAATCTTCAGGAGGTGCGGCGCGAGGAGCGCTCTCTGATGCCCTCCTACGCTGGAAAACTCTCCCCCTCCGAAATCAACGATCTGGTCGCGTATCTCCGGACGCTGCGGGGCGCTTCGGCGCCGGCCGGCGCTCCCGTCAGAAGAACCCGCCAGATAGCGCCCGTTTCGGAAAACATTGCGTTCTTGACCAGACCGGAGCGCGACGCTGACGAGCGACCTGAGTCGCTCCTGGATGCTTTACAAATTCCGAGCGGCGCAACGGTGGCGGATTTGGGCGCCGGCGCCGGCTACTTCACTTGGCGCCTTGCCCGGCGCGTCGGCCCCCGCGGGAAAGTGATTGCCGTGGATATTCAGCAACAGATGCTCGATCTCACCGCCGCGGAGCTGAAAAAGCGAAATATCACCAATGTGGATCTGGTGCTGGGCACGGAGCAAGACCCGCACCTCGCGCCCGGCGCCTTGGATCTGGTGCTCATCGCCAACGCTTACCACGAGTTTTCCCAGCCGGAGCTCGTTATGGCCGCCGTCCGCCGCTCGTTAAAACCGAACGGCCGGCTGGTCGTTTTGGAATACCAAAAGGAAAATACGTATGCTCCTGTGCCGAGTTTGCACAAAATGAGCTTTGAAGAGCTGCGCTCGGAAATCGAGTCCATGGGGTTTCAACTCGATCGGGTGCTCGATTTTTTGCCCTTACAGCACGGCCTGATATTCATCAAGACTCCATAGCACTCTCCACGCGGTTGCGGGAATTGTGACTGGTGTTGAGTATAGGATCTCCGCCGCTCTCTGCCTGCTTTCCGGAAGTTTGAAGGGCAGAGCGCCGGCTTCCTAAGGTAGGTTCCCAGGGATGCGGGTATCCTGCGCCGCGCGGCAGCCCGGCATGTCGAGGTCTACACGGCGGTTGTGTTGCGTGGTCTGGGACTGTCTGCCGAACTATTCGCGCCGACCTTCGCCGCCGGACGCGTCGCTGGCTGGTCCGCGCATTGCTTGGAGCCGCTCCGAGAAGGGCGCCTGATCTGGCTGCAATCCATCTGTACGGCCGCTAAATTTCCACTACAATCGCCCGGTTGACGGCGCAAAGTCTTGGCGGCTCGGCTCAAGTCCTACGGGGCAGTACAACAACGCCTGCCGGTTTTCCCGCCGGCGGCCCCCGAATGATGTATAAATGACGATGAACAGATGACGACATGTAAGCTGAAAGGAACGAACATGAGCCGCATCAAGGTGTCCGCTCTCACTATTACGCTGCTGATACCGGCGATCATCCCCGTACAGAAACTTGCCGCTCAAGCGCCCGCGCGCGGCCAGGGACAAGCTGTCCAGTCGCCGGAAGCGCGGGAGGCGGCCGCCCGGTACGCCGCCGCTGACATTCGGGTAGTGGCTCCGGGCGTGGTTTATAACGCCGGCTTGCTGGACCTCGCCGCGGCTTACACCAAAGAGACAGGTAAGAAGGTCGCCGTGAGCCTCGTCGGCATGGGCAGCATCGTCAATGCCGTCAAGACCGCGAATCCGCCGGGGGACGTGATCATGCTGCCGTTCGAACTGATGAGCACGCTGTCGTTGGACGGCGGCGTCGTGCCGGGCACATTCACTCCGCTGGGCCGCTCAGAAATGGGCCTCGCTGTGCGCGCGGGCGCCCCTCATCCCGACATCTCGACCGTCGAAAAATTGGCTGCCGCGCTGCGCAGCGCGAAGGCCGTAATGCGTTCGAATCCGGCCGGCGGCAGCATGGTGGCGAGAGTAATCGAGGAAAAGGTGATAAAGCGGCCGGAATTCGCCGGCGTCAACAGCCCGGTTAGCACCCGGGGGGAAGGCGGGCAGGCGCTGGCGCGCGGAGAAGGCGACATGGCGATTCAGGCGATCTGTGAGATCCTTCCTTACAAGCAAATCGAGCTCGTGGGGCCGCTCCCGCGCGAGCTTGGAGCCTGGATCGATATGGCCGTAGCGATTTCGGCCCGGGCGATGCACCGCGACGACGGTCTGGCGTTTATGAAATATCTGCTCCGTCCGGAGTCCAACGCCATCTGGAAGGGGAAAGCGTTGGAACGTTTCCACTGACGCCGCGCCCGGCAGCGTCCGTCTCCAGCCGCATCGGAGACAGAGGATCTGCCGCCTCGTATCGCCGCAGGCGAAAGGCAAGCAGCAGATTCCCCGGTGCGCTCGATTGGTTTCGAGGGCGGAGGCTTATTTATCCGGAGGCAGAATTTTTAAGCCCTTCTTCAAGGTGAAAAGCGACTCGTCGAGGTTCTTATTGATCTCCAGGTCCTCGATAAAGGACTCCGCCAGTTTTTCGTCATCCCGCCAGACCTGCGTGTTGCAAGCGATCTGGACGCCGGAAATATTCCGGTACCGGGAATAGTTGCTGACTTCCCGCGACACCTCGCGCGTCCTGGGATCGCGGCGGAGATACTCTTCCCGCATGGGAAGATGAGTAAATTTGTTCAGATAGACGGTTAACGAAACATTGCCGGCATCGGTGACAAGAAGCTTCTCTGTTTCCTGATTCTCTACCAGGTCTGCGCCGCCCCATTCAAAGATCATGCCCGGCTCGTCCACCCGGTATTTGAGGATGTAGAAAATATCCCGCCGCAGCCGCTCCTGGTATTCGCGAACCTGCGTTTCCGGAAAGGGGCGGGCGCCGCGATAGGTGATGTCCCATATTTTGCCGTCCGCGAATAGGAAGCTATAGTCCGCGTTCTTGCCGTAATCGCGCCGCTCGCGCACGCCGATCCATCCTGGCTCGGGCGAAGACGGCTTGCGGTCGTACTTGGTATAGATTGTGACGACAGCCAGCCCGCTTAGCCGGGATTCATAGAACTGATAGGCGCGCCCATGCGCGACCTTGTCGCGCATATCGAGAAACTTCTGGCCTCCCACCGCGTCCAAACATTGCCGGACCAGTTGCCGGCCTTTTTCCTGCGAGGTCTCGCCTGAAACAGAGGCCGCCGCCAATATCAGGCTTGCTAAACACGCCCATTTCCTCATCGGCATGCCTCGATAAAACGCCGGAGCAAATTCCGGCTCACGGCGCTCTCAGAGAAAATACGCTCCGGGTGCCATTGCACCCCCATCAAGAACCGCTGGCCGTTCCTGCATTCGATCGCCTCAATCACATCATCTGGCGCACGCGCGGCGACGTGAAACTTGGCAGCTACCTGTTCAACGGCCTGATGGTGCGTGCTGTTGACTGTATGCGATCCCGCGCCTGCCAAACCGGCCAGCACGGAATCCGGTTCCACGACGATCGGGTGCCGTGTGCTGTGCTCGCTGTGATCGATTTCCGTATGAATGGCGGAGGGGATATGCTGGACCAAGGTGCCGCCGTAATACACATTCATCGCCTGCATGCCGTAACAGATCCCGAGCACAGGTCGACTCGAGCGGTCGGCCTCTTCGAGCAATGCGAAATCCGTTTGATCCCGCGCCGGAAGCACGAATCTCACCTCCGGCCGCCGATCTCGGCCGTACCGGGCTGGGTCTACGTCGCTATCGGAGCCGGTAAGAATCACGCCATCCAGCCGCGCGAAGATTTCACGCGCCAGATCGGGAATCAGGGGGATCATCACTGGCAGTCCTCCAGCATCGGCCACAGCCTCAAAATACGTGGGCTGGAGATACCAGCGGCTCTTTTGCCAATCCCCTTTTTCCCTCTCTTCCCAACGGGCGGGAAGGCCGATCAGCGGCTTGCTCACGGCTTTGCCAAATCTTCCGGCTTCAAACCGGTATTATATCGGCAGCCGGTCACTTGCATTTCCGAGAACTTCTTGCCGCCTTGAAACACCGTGACCTTAAACGGAACACGAATGCCGCTCACCTCGCGGAAGTCTTCGAGCAGCTCTTCCACCTGCGGCGCTGAGCCGGCGATCGCCTGACCTGGATATTGCTTCTTCAACAGTTGGCCGGAGGCGTCCAGGTAAAGCTCGACTTGCTGCCCTTGCTTGGATCGGATCTCAATCACATCGGCCTCGCGTCCGTTTACCACGTCTTTTTTAACAAAAACCACGGTCCGGTCGGGCTCGCGGTCGCTGAGAAGCAATGTTTCGGTTTGGCGAAACAACTCCCCTCGCACTTGCTCCAGTTGGGGGCCGGCGAGAGGCATTTGTCCTTGCGGAGTTTTCATCCAACCGGTCTTTCCATCCGAGTAGACCACAAGCTGCCCGAACGGCAGCGTGTTTTCCTGGCGAAGCTGGGCAGGGAAAACGATCTCCTTGTTTTGCTGGACGGCCATGCTGCCCATAGGGCCGCTCAATTGAGCGCTCACCGAGAGCACGACGTCCCGCAGCGCGGCAAGCTTATCAGCTCCGCCCATGGCTTTTTGCGCCTTTTCGAGCAGCGCCTTGCCCCGCGCCAGAGATTGTGCGTCGGCTTTGACCTGCTCCTGCTTCGGCTGGGGAATCGTGAGGTCCAATGTGGTCACGGGCCGTCCCAGGGCGGAGAGCGGCTGGTCGAAGTCTGACGGCTTTCCGACGGCTACGATGGTCAACTCCTCAGGGTGCAGATGCTTCTTCGCGACATTCAAGACATCCTGCCTGGTGACGGCTTCCAGCTTTTTCTTGTATTGGAAAATGAAGTCTTTGGGATAGCCGAAGTATTCGTAGGTCAGCAGGCGGTTCAACGTTTTGGCGCGGGTATCGAAGTTGAAAACGAAGCTGTTGAGTACGCTGTCCTTCGCGGTCTTAAGCTCCGCTTCCGTGACTTCGCTCTCGCGCATCCGTTCGATCTGCGCGATCATCGCCTTCGCCGCCTTGACCGTGGAATCCGATTTTGTGCCGGCCGCCACCACGAACAGGCCGGGATGGTCGTAAGCGGCGCCCCACCGGGCGCCCACTTCATAGGCGTAGCCCAGCTTTGTCCGGACCTCTTCCATCAGGCGGCTGTGGAATCCCCCGCCGCCCAGAATGTCCGCCATGACTTCCAGCGCTGGGTAATCCGGGTCTCGCAGTTCGCCCGCGAGGTGCCCCATGCGGAGATTCGTCTGGTTGACGTCCTCTTTTACCGCCAGGTATGTGCCCCCTTTATGGCTCGCTTTCACCGGCGGGAACGGGGGGGCCGGCGGCTGCATATTGTTCCAGTCCTTGAACGCCGCCTCCAGCTTACGCTTCATCTCGGGTGTGGAAAAGTCGCCATAGACGGCGAGCATCACGTTGGCGGGGAAAAAGTACCGGCGGTAGAAGTGCTCCAGATCGGCGCGCTGGATCCGATCCACGTGCTCATATTCCTGTTCCCATCCGTAGGGATTGTCCTTTCCGTAAACCAAATCGGCGAACTCCCGGCGGGCGACCTGGGCCGGATCGTCATTACGCCGGGCGATCGCGCTGCGCGTCTGATTCTTGAACAGGTCGAGCCTTTCCTGCCGGAAGGCAGGATGCATGAGAACGTCGGCGTAGATGGCCAGCACTTTGTCGAAATTTTCTTTCAGCGAGAAAAAATGAGCCTCGCCGCTGGTTTCGCCGATGCCGGTTTCGACCGACGCCGCCATACTTTCCAGTTCCTGATCCAGTTCGTCGCCGGATTTGGAAACCGTCCCGCCCGTGCGCATTACCGCGCCAGTTGCTTCCGCCAGGCCGATTTTCTCCGGCGGGTCGAACAGGTTGCCCGTGCGGATCAAGGCGTAACCGGTGATGATGGGCAGCATGTGGTCTTCGAGCAAATAGATCCGCATGCCGTTGGGAAGGGTGAAGACTTCCGGATTGGGGATTTCGATTTCCTTCAACGGGGGGAATCTGCTCTCAATCTCCTTCACGCTGGAGGCGGGCGGCGGCGCGGAGCGAGCGGTTTTTGCGGAAGCTTTCGGCGCGGGCGCCCTTCTGACGGCGGATTGCGGGGAGGCGCATAGGGTTCCCAAGGCCGCCCAGACGAGGAAGGCAATCGGGATTCGCATCATTGCTGGGGCGCTCCTTGCTGGTGTTGGGGCCCGCTTTGTTCACCATCGTGCCGAGCAGGGTTTTGCGGCGGGGCGACCAGGTAGGCTACGGTCAGACTTTCCGGCCGAAAGTACTTTTTAGCCACGCGCTGTACGTCCTCGGCCGTGACTCTGTTGATTTCGTCGAGGGAATAAAAGAGCTGCCGCCAGTCGCCGAAATTGGCGTAATACGACGCCAGTTCTCCGGCCAGATCGGCGTTGCTTTCGAGCTTTCGGATCAGCTCGGCCCGATTTTTGGTCTTGACCATGTTCAGCGTGTCCGTATCGACCCTCTCGGTTTTTATCTTTTCAATCAGGCCGTACATAGCTTTCTCATTTTCCTCGACCGTGTGTCCGCTGGTCGGAAAAGAGTAGAACACAAACAGCCCGGGATATTTGTCTCCGGGAAAGTGGGGAAAGCCGCCGGCGTCGAGCGAAATCTGCTGATCGCGGACCAGTTCCTTGTAGAGCCAGCCGGTGCGTCCACCGCTGAGCACACTCGAAATCACGTCGAAAACGGCGCGGTCCGGATCGTACTCGGAAGGTTTCTTATAGCCGAGAATCACCACCGGCTGCGCGGGCGATTCGACCTCTACCCGGCGCGTGCCTTCTTGCGGCGGCTCGACAGTGTGTATCGCCGGAGGCAGAGGCCGCCGTTCCAGGCGGCCGAAATAGGAAACAGCCAGCCTGCGAATCTGTTGGGGATCGATGTCGCCGACGATGGCGATTGTCAAATTGTTTGGCACGTAATAGGTGTCGAAAAATTGTTTCGCCTCGGAGACATTAAGATACTCCAGGTCGCTGGGCCAGCCGACCGGCGGCTGGCGGTAGGGGTGGGCAATGAAGGCTTGGCCCAGGAAGGTCTCGACCAGTTTGCCGACGGGATTCGAGTCGGTGCGCATGCGCCGCTCCTCCCGTACCACGTCGCGCTCTTTGTAAAACTCTCGAAACACCGGATGCAGGAAGCGCTCCGATTCCATGTAGAACCAAAGCTCCGCGCGGTTCGAGGGCAGGCTGTAAAAGTAGACGGTGGAATCCGGCCCCGTGGCGGCGTTCATGCCCACGCCGCCGTTCTCCTCGATGATGCGGCTGTAATCATTGGATTCCGCCAGTTCGCCCGCTTTTTCCACCGCCGCTTGAAAAGCCTTCTCCAGCTGTTCTACTTTGGCCCTGTCCGCCAGCCTCCCTTTGTTTTTCTCGGCCATCAAATCGGAAAATGCCTGATCCACAGCATTGAGAGCCTTTTTTTCGGCGGGCCAGTTTTTGGACCCGATCCGCTCCGTGCCCTTGAAAGCCATATGCTCGAACATATGGGCAAGGCCCGTTGCGCCTCTCGGATCATCCACTGATCCCACATTGGCATAGGTGTAAAAAGAGACGACAGGAGCCTCGTGGCGTTCGACGGCGATAAAGTGCAAACCGTTGGGCAGAGTGAATTCTGTAACGGACTTCTCGAACTCCTTCAGATTTTGCGGGCGCGCCGGCAGGACCAGCAGCCCCGCCAAAAACAAGTAGCGCAGTCCCGAAGCTCGGCTGGCAAACATATTTCTAAGTTATCACAGGGCGGCCGGGGGCTCGGGAGCCGCCGGGTGCCGTCCCCGTACTCCGCCAAAGGCGCATTCGTTGGCGAAACGGGAACGTCCCGCTGGCCACGCTTGCTTGTCCCCGCTTCCTTCTTTGAGAAGATCCGCTGCGGCGGCCGTGGAGCGCGGCGGAAACGGCGGTTAGGAACTGCGCGCGGATGCGCTACACTGTACGTGTTGCGACGCCTCGCCGCCTTTCTGGCCCCCACTGGAAAGTTTCTCCTGCAAACGGAAATTCACGCTTACGCCTTTGCCATCTCGGCCAACCTTCTGCTGTCGTTCTTCCCGTTTCTCGTCCTGATGCTCTCCATTTGCCAGAATCTGCTGCACTGGCCCCGAGCGGCCGATGTTATCTATCTCGCGCTTCAGGATTTTCTGCCGTCCGATCCGGGCGTTTTGGACTTTGTCCGCCGCAATCTGCGAGCGGCGGTATCCGCGCATGGGCGCATCGCTGTGTTTTCCGCGATCCTGCTTCTGGCCACAAGCAACGGCGTCTTTGAGCCCCTCGAGGTGGCGCTGAATCGGGTATGGGGAATCGGCTCGAACCGCAGCTTTTGGCGCAATCAGTGGGTAAGCTTTGGATTGATTCTCGTTTGCGGCGCCCTGGCGTTCATCTCCATTCTCTTTACGACGATGAACCGGGAGTTGCTGGATGCTCTGGCCGGGCCGCTGCCCGCCTTGGCCCGCTGGGCGAGCCTCGCGGCGTTTAAAGCGGCCGCGCTGCCCGTCTCGGTTGCGATTCTCTTCCTCGTATATTGGCTGCTTCCCAACGGCTTGATTCCGTGGCGCAGCGCCCTGACGGCGGCGATTGTGATCGGCGTGGTCATGGAAGCGGCCAAGTATCTCTACATTCTGGTCTGGCCGCTCCTCGACTTCCGGCGCGTCTATGGGCCGTTCTTCATTTCTGTCACCGTGATCGTGTGGGGCGTGGCCGCTTCGCTGATCTTGCTCGCCGGCGCGGAAATCTCCGCGCGTTTACAGCGCGAGCGCGCCGGCCGGGCTGCGGCCGGCCAAGCCTTTCCTCAGAAACAGATTCCTAAAAATTTGTTTTGACTTTGGCCGCTTTCGTGCTAAAACATTCACTGGACGGATTGTAGTGGGCGGCGCTAGCGGGATTTCTCCAACCGCTCCTTACAATCCGTCCAGGGAAGTTACTGGGCCTCAGCAGTTCAATTTCAACCACGAGGTGATACATGGCGAAGAAACCGGCAAAGAAAGCCGCCAAGAAGCCAAAGAAGAAGTAACTGGATTTTACGGCCATCTCAACTGCAAGTTTCAGGCAGCCTGCTCGGCGGGCTGCCTTTTTTATCGCCCTTTGCTGGGCGGGAAAGCCCGCCAAGATCCGGCCGCAAACATCGGTTGAAGTTTCGCCGCTCCGGGCTTCAAGTCTACGCGCGCAATCGCGCTACGGCCGCCTGAATCGCCTGCTGGACGTGCAGGCGCTCCTCACGGTCTTTGTAAGCCTGTCTGGGCCAGAAGAATCCTTTCAATCCGTCCTTCCTCCGCCTGGGAACAATATGGATATGCAGATGGGGCACACTCTGGCTTACGCGGTTATTGATGGCGACAAAGGAGCCTTCGGCCTCCAAACCCAGCTCCATTGCCCGGCTGAGCAACTGGGCGCCGGAAAATAGAGGCCCGAGCAGATTGCCGGGCAAATCCGCCAGAGTCTCGTAGTGTTGCTTGGGCAGCAAAAGAGAATGTCCCGGGAATAACGGCCTGTGGTCGAGAAACGCCAGGCAAACCGAATCTTCAAACACCCGGTACGCTTCCGCCTTCCCGAGAATAATGCGGCAGAAGAGGCACGTTTCGGGAAAGGAACGCTGGGAATCGGCGCCGCTGCCCGCGGAGAGATTGGGGGAATCCAGTTTCAACGCCGTCGGTTGATGCAGACGGCGAGTATATCATTTCTTGCTTAAGAAGCCGCTGCTCGAGAACGTCCCGGGTTCAACCCGGAAGCTGGCCGTGGGCTTGAATTCGCCCGCAGCCGGCTTGAAGTCTCCCGGCGGCACAGAGAAGCTCCCCGGCGCTGGGTGGAATTCCTTTGAGGGTTGGAACGTCCCGGCCGGAACGCTGAAGCTGCCGGATGCGGGCTCGAAACTTTCGGAGGGCTTGAATGTTCCCCCGGTGACTGAGAAAACTCCGTGCGGTCCGGCAAAGCTTCCCGTCTGTTGGTCAGCGTGGCCTGCGGGCGGCCAAAGGCACACGAATACGGCAAGCACGAAACCGAGATTGCGCATATTCTTTCTCCTTCACCCGCCCAATCGTCAGAACAGGAGAAAAGCTTTAGAGAGGTCGAAATCGATTGGTTTGTTGGCTCTGGCCGGCTGTGCAGGAAAATATCCCGGAGGGAAGAATCCCGCCGGCAAGGCCACCTGGCGAAGAACAGGGGAACCATCCGTTTGGATCTTTTTGCGGCGGCAGCCGCGATGCAAAGTGCAATAGGGGAGAATGGGCGAATCGGCTTGCCCTGCACAGCGGACTGCCTGGCGCGGTACATTCCTATTGGAGTGCGGCGATGGCGTCTGGGCTGCTTCCGTCGTAGCCGGGCGCCGGCGCCAGGAGATAGCCGGCCACGGAATTCTTGGTGACATGCGTGATCACGAGCTCGCGAGGCCTGTTGTCGTCCTTTGTGTAGAAGATCACTGGCCGCTGGGCGCTCTGTTGCCGGACCCAGACGGTGCGGCGGTCGGGCAGCAGCCAGATCCAGCCATCGAACTTTCGATAGCCCACATCAATCCGGGTAACCTCGATCGTCACCCCGGGCGCAACCTCCCGGCTGTGATTTTTGGCGATCTCAAAATCAATGCGTTTTCTCTCCACCTTGGCTGACAGGGAGCCCAAGTTTCTTCGCTCTCGGTCCGCATCGCGGTCCAGACGCGCGACCTGCCGGCTCACTCCGTCTAGTTGCCGGCCGGTTTCCTGTTGCAGGAAAGCGATCTGCTGCGACTGCCGCGCGATCTGCTCTCGGGCCGCGGAGACTTCGTTTTGCAATTGCACAAGACGCGTCTGCTCCTCCCCCTGGCTCGCTTCTACAACGCCCAGGCGCGCCTGCAACGCGTCCATGCGTCCTGCATGCTCAGCCTCTATGTGCTGCTGGGCCTGGGCGACGATCTCCTGGGTTTGTTTGCGCGCCGTTTGCAGGTTTGCAGTAACTCTGCTCTCGAGCCTGGTCACGCGGGCGGCGACGCCGTCTTGATCGGCCGACAAGGCTGCCAGCCGATCCTCGGCTGCGCGGATTCTTTGCTGCGCCGCGGCGGCAGATTGCTGCAATCCGGGAAGACGCGCGAGAAGGTCAGCCTGTTTTCGAATCTCCGGGAAGCTATATCTGTAGGCGCCGACGCCCAGCAAAGCGGCAATCGACGCCCAAGCAGCTCCGCGAATAAATTTTTTTCTGCGGCTCGGGTTCTCGGCAAAAATCAGCGGCGGCAAACCAGGGTTGCGGGATGGTTGCATGGCGCCTCCTCAGAACTGCTGGCTAGATCCGTGTGCTGTATCGCACCAGACCGGTGCAATCCCGTTTCCATCGGTCCTGGAGGCAGTTTTTGAACAGGTTAGGCGGCGTCCTGTGCGTAATTTCTGCTCGCAAGGGCGGCTAAATTTTTCCGCTGCCTGTTTTTTCGCTGGACAAGGGCGGCAAGAGCAGAAACGCAGGAAGGCGACTGCAATCTCTCCACGTCAGACCAGCACAGTGAAAGTAGCTTCGTTCCTGCTCACCGGCCGGTACAAAGTGTCGCGCTCAACGGGATCCCGGCCCGCGCGGCGAATCAGGTGCAACAGTTCGCTGCGCCGCAGGGACTGCGCCGTGGTCGCTCCGGCATCGTGGTAAATCTTCTCTTCGACAACCGTGCCGTCGATGTCATCCGCGCCGAAGCGCTGCGCGACCTGCGCGATCTTCGGAGTCATCATGATCCAGTAGGCTTTGATGTGCGGGAAATTGTCGAGCAGCAGCCGGGCGATAGCGACATTCTTGATGTCGGCGAAACCAGTGGTTGGCGAGATGTGTTGCAGCGGCGTGTTGGCCGGATGGAACGCCAGCGGAATAAACGTTACAAATCCCCGGGTCTCATCCTGCAAAGCCCGCAACTTGAGCAGGTGATCGACCCGGTCCTCGTCTGTTTCGATATGCCCGTAAAGCATTGTGGCGTTCGAATGCAAGCCGATGCGATGCGCCGTTCGCGCCGTCTCCAGCCACTCCTCGCCGCTGATTTTGTGATCGCAGATAATCCGCCGCACGCGCTCTACAAAAATTTCGGCGCCCCCGCCGGGCATCGAATCTACGCCGGCTTGCTTGAGCCGCCGCAAGGTTTCCTCGATCGAAAGACGCGACCGCCGCGCCAGATAGCCGGCCTCGACCATCGTAAACGCCTTTAAATGCACCTGCGGAAAGCGCTGCTTGAGGCCGGCGATCATTTCGCAATACCAATCGAGAGTCAGTTCCGGGTGCAGGCCGCCCACGATGTGAAACTCGCTCACCGCTTCGGTATAGCCCGATCCGGCGGTGTGCCAGACTTCCTCGAGCGACATCGTGTAAGCTTTGGGATCGCGCACCTGCCGCCCGAAAGCGCATAACTTGCACGCCGCCACGCACACGTTGGTCGGATTGATGTGCCGGTTGACGTTGAAGTAAGTTACATTGCCGCTCTTGCGCTCCCGCACCAGGTTCGCAAGATACCCGATGGTCAGAATATCGTGGGAGCGATACAGGGTGACGCCATCCTTATAGGTGAGGCGCTCCGAGGCCAGCACCTTTTCCGCGATCGGCTTCAGGCTTGGGTCGTCGATGACGGAGGGTTCAAGCAGCGGCATAGAGAATATCAGCGGCCCAAAACAAAAAGAATAACACGCTGACCACGCCGTTCACAGTGAAAAACGCCGCATTCACGCGCGAGAGATCACCGGGACGGACTAAGCTGTGTTCGTAAATCAATAGCGCCGTCACCAGCCCGACGCCTGCCAGGCTCAGCGGCCCTAGCGACAGGGCTTCCGCGAGCCAGACGAGCAGAACGACCATCGCGGCGTGCAGGAGCCGGGCGACCCACAAAGCCGGTGCAATGCCCAGGCGCGCGGGCATACTGTGCAGCCGCTCGCGCCGGTCAAAGTCGTAATCCTGGCACGAATAGATAATGTCGAAGCCCGCCGTCCACAACATCACCGCCGCCGTCAGGAGCAAAATAGGAGCATCCAGGCGCCCACGTACGGCGATCCAAGCCGCTGCTGGCGCTATGCCCAGGCAAAATCCCAGAATCAGATGGGAAAAGGCTGTAAAACGCTTGGTATAGGAGTAGAAGAACACGATGCCCAGAGCCAGCGGCGCCAGCTTCAAGCACAGCGCGTTGAGTTTGCCGGCGGCGAGCAGGAATGTAGCGCTGGCTACGGCGACAAAACCCGCAGTAAAGGACCGCGACAGCACGCCTGACGGTATGGCTCGCATCCGGGTCCGCGGATTGCGGGCGTCGATCTGCGCGTCGGCCAGGCGATTGAAAGCCATGGCCGCCGACCGCGCCGACACCATGGCCAGAACGACCCAACCCAGCTTGCCCCCTACTGCCGCCAGGCTGAGCTTCTCCTCGCGAGCTGCCAGCAAAGCGCCGGTTAGGGCGAACGGCAGCGCGAACACCGAATGCTCGAACTTGATCATTTCGAGCGTGATGCGGAGTTTGCGGAGCGCTCGCATTCCCGGTTCATCATAGCAGGCAATCTTGTAGAATCACTGCGGAGGAAGCGGCATGAAAATCCAATCCCTTGTGATCGGAGCAGCGGCAATGCTAGCTGCCGCGGCGCTCGGCTTGCTCTCCGGCGGCCGCGCTTTTTCCAGCCCGCAAGCCGGTTCAGGGCAAAGACAGCCGGCGTCCGGCTCGTTGATCGAGGGCTTCCGTCTTGTCGAGGTGGCCTCTGTCGCCGACGCCATGGAGCAACTTTACGGCGAGCGGACTTATATGAGTCACCAGATGCGGCCTCTGTTTCCAACGAAGTTCGCCGGTCCTGCGGTGACCGTGCTGATGAAGAAGGAGGAGCACAAGGAGGGGGCTCCGGCTTCCCAGGGCATGCTCGATGCGATCGATGCCGCGCCTCCGGGCTCGGTCTATGTCATGGTAATGCCTGAGGGCGCCGACTTCGCCGGCATGGGCGGGCTGATGGCCACGGCAATGAAATTCCGAGGCTTGGCCGGGGCGATCATTGACGCCGGAATCCGCGATACGCCCCAAATCAGAAAGCTCCAGTTCCCGGTCTTCAGCCGGGGCGTGGTTCCCTCTACCTCGATCAACCATTACCGTTTCGCCGGCGCCAACGTGCCGGTGAACTGCGCGGGGGTGCAAGTAAATCCGAGCGACATCATCGTGGCCGACGAGGACGGCGTGGCCGTGGTGCCCCGCACGCGCGCCGCCGCCGTGTTGCGGCGAGCCCAGGAGCTCGATGATACCGAGCACCGCATGCTGCCTTTCATCGAGAAATTCCGTTCGATAAAAGAAGCAGTCGCAAAGTTCGGAAGAATTTGAGCCCGCTCATCATCTTGCGCCTTCGGCGGCCCCGAGCCTGCCCCCCGCCGGATCAGGACACCGGAGCTACCGGGGAGAGGCGTCCGGAAAAGCCAGCATCTGTTCGGCGGCGGCCAGGTCCTCGGGGCGGCCCACATCGCGCCACCAGCCGGGAATCGGGTAGTAGCCGACGGGCAGACCCTTGGCAAGCAGGGTTCGAATGCCGTCAGTCAGTTCGTATTCGCCGCGCGGGGAGACGGAGACGCCGGCCAACTGCTCAAAGATGGAAGGGCGAAAGCAGTAGAAGCCGGCGCTGTTCCAATGGGTAGCTGAGGTACCGCGGGGTGGCTTTTCGATGATGTCGTTTACGCGGTCGCCCTCGATGTACACGGCTGCGCCTTGATACGGATCATCCACATATTTCACCGCAAGCACTGCCTCAAAACCGTCCATCCGGTTCGCAGTCTCCCGGTAGGCCTCTGGCGCGACCAAAATATCGCCGTAGGTGAGTAAGAAAGGCTCCTCGCGGGCGAAGTCCCGGGCGAGCTCGGCGGCTCGTGCGGTGCCATCGGGAACTTCCTGGCGGCAGAAACTCACGCCGGGTTCTCGGACGAAATACGCCTCGATCTGCTCCGCGCAATAGCCCGTTACGATGAGGATGTGCCGCAACCCAGCGGTCTTGAGGTTGATAATCAAGTGGGCCAAAATGGGCTTGTTCCGGACCTCCAGCATCGGCTTGGGCACGCCGGCAGTGAGGGTTTGCATCCGGCTGCCGCGGCCTGCCGCAAGAATAACGGCTCTTGTGACGTGCACGTTTTGATTCTAACGCCCCGCGCTGCCGCCGTCCCGTGGCGATGTCCGGCCGCAGCTCTTCCCTGAAGCATCGCAAGTGTCTAAATTGGCGGGGCCCTGCGCCGCTGGTTCTCAAACTAACTCTACGCCCGGGATTTGAGGTAAAATTGCGTTTGAGGCCTGTTATGAGATTTTGCCGCAGAATTATAGTCGTTGCTCTGTGTTGCGCGGCGGCTGTGGCCATGGCCGCGACTTCTCCATCGGGCGAGGTGGTGCTGCATGGGAAGATCCGGCAGGAAGCGGGCAAGCCTCCGGTGATCGAAACCGCGGATCATCAGGTCTACACAGTTTCAGGTGATGAATTTCTCACGGCCCAAATGGCTGACTCGCGGCTGAACGGCCGCGACATCGTTCTCGAGGGCCATGTGACCGGCCCCGGTAAATTTGAGGCTTCTCATCTCTACACGATTAAGAATGGGAAGCGCTACGAAGTGACCTATTGGTGCGACGTCTGTTCCATTCGCACGCACATGCCCGGCCGGTGCATGTGCTGCCAGGGGCCTACGGAACTGCAAGAGCTGCCGGTCCCCTGACCTGCCACTCAACCGTTGTTTCCGTAGCTGCGTGTTTCTCCAGCTTCAGCCAGCATTCGCTTTACCCGATCGCCGCCACTCGGATTCCCGCGGGGCGTCGCCACACACTTGCTGAGATTGGTTTGCCGCGCAGGCGAGCCGAAACAGCCGAACCTCGCTATTTTGCCCGATCAGGGAGCCGACCAGGTGACCTTTCCGTCGGCGTTGTAAAAGGTGATGGATGGGTTCCCGCTTGCCGAGACCGACATCCGGCCGCGCGGCTGCCCGGCTGGATCGAGCAGCGTAACGCCATCGGAAAATACGGAGACGGGCCTGCCATCCTTGTCCCAGAATTGCAAACCGGGTGTGCCGTTGGTGGCGACGAGAAGGCCCGTCCGGATTTTGCCATCGTTATCGTAAAAGACGAGCCGCACAGCTCCGTTGGGCAGAGAATCGAACCGGCCGCGCCTCTTGCCTTCTTCGTCGATTACCTCGAAGCGTTGGGCGCGAAGCACCTTGGAATTTTCCTCTGTTGCCTGGGCAAAAGCGGGCCGCGCGACCAGGAGTCGGCTGACGAAGGCGCCGCCCGCTACTCCGCCGGCGACAGCCAATAGCAAAACGAATATGTACTGCTTTCTAGACATCTGCGGCTCCTCTGCTTGCGCTCCCTAACCTGCGGAGCTTTCTTAACGCGACCTCAGCCTGCAAATCATTGCCGGGTGGAATTTTCGTCCCTAAGCAGGCCGGTTGTGCGGGATTGCCCGCTTGCGGCTCAGTTTACGGCCGCCGAGCGGATCGTAGGCCGGCGTTTGAACGAATAGCGCCGGCGGCGCGATTAGCCCCGATTTTCGAAGGCGCACTGGAGCGCGCGGTTTCATGATCCTGAATCGGCGACTTTCCTCTTCGGTCTCCGATTGGTTTCGAGAATCTTTTTGCGCAGCCGAATCGATTGCGGCGTGACTTCGACCAGTTCATCCTCATTGACGAATTCAATCGCCTGCTCGAGATTGAGCGTGCGGAAGGGGATCAGCCGGATGGCTTCATCGGCCACCGACGCCCGCATGTTGGTGAGCTTTTTTTCTTTGACCACGTTCACGTCGAGGTCGGCCGCGCGCGAGTTTTCCCCGATGATCATCCCTTCGTAAACCTCGACGCCGGGGCCCACAAACAGCTCACCGCGTTCCTGAAGATTATAGAGGGCGTATCCGGTGGTACGGCCCGGCCGGTCGGCGACCAAGGCGCCTGTAGGGCGCATCGGGATCTCGCCCTGCCAGGGCGTGTAGCCTTCGAAAAGGGAATGCATCACGGCGGTGCCGCGGGTATCGGTCATCAGTTGACTGCGCAGGCCGATGAGTCCGCGCGAGGGAATCGTAAATTCCATTCGCACCCGGCCGCTGCCGTTGTTGACCATCCGGGTCATCTGGCCTTTGCGGATGCCAAGCATCTCGATGACCAGTCCGGCGAACTCTTCGGCGCAATCGACGACTAAAGTCTCCACCGGCTCGCTCAACACACCGCCGATCAGCCGGGTGAGAATCTGCGGCTTGCCCACGGCCAGTTCGTAGCCTTCCCGCCGCATGGTTTCGATCAGGATGGCCAGTTGCAGTTCGCCGCGGCCCATGACCTGGAAGCAGTCGGTCGAACTCATCGGCTCGACGCGAATCGAAACATTGGTCAGCAGCTCCTTATCCAGCCGCTCGCGCAAGTGCCGGGATGTGACAAAGCGACCTTCGCGCCCCGAAAAAGGCGAGGTGTTGACGGTGAATACCATGCCGATCGTCGGCTCATCGATGTGGAGCGGTTCGAGGGGCGCCGGAGTCTCGGCCGAAGTAATCGTCTCGCCGATCGTGATGCCTTCTATGCCAGCGATCGCAACAATATCGCCGGTGCGGGCGGTTTCAATCTCAGTTCGCTTCAATCCTTCAAAGCTAAACAGCTTGGTAATGCGCGTCTTCTGCACGCTTCCGTCTCGCTTGGCGATTCCCACCTCTTCGCCCGCGCGCAGCTCGCCCTGAAACACCCTGCCGATCGCGATGCGCCCCAGGTAGTCGCTGTAATCGAGGTTGGCGACCAGCAATTGCAACCTGCCCTGGGGTTCCGCCGAGGGCGGCGGAATCGAGTGCAGAATGGTCTCGAACAAGGGTTGCAGGTCGGAGCCCGGTTCGGCTGCGCTTAGCCCGGCCCGGCCGGTCCGGGCGTTGCAATAAAGCACCGGAAATTCAAGCTGGTCCTCGGTCGCTC
>DASREK010000222.1:0-21861 GCA_035652135.1 Bryobacterales bacterium
CAAAGCAGGTCTGCATAGCGTCGGGAGGCGTCAGGACGAGCGCATTCGTGCCCGATCGGTCCCAAGACGGCACAATGAAAGCGCAAGGTCCGGCAGCCGCTCTTGCCGCCGCCGTCAGCTCTTCGATGTCCGCAGGCGCGATCAAGGGCACATCGATCGGCACCATGATGACCGTGCGCGCGCCATAACACATGGCGCGGCGGGCCGCCAGGTCGGCCGACTTCTTATGCCCCAACAGCTCCGGCTCGTCAAACACCATCGCGCCGGAACGGCGAGCCTGGTCGGCGGCGCCCTGGTCGGCGGTCATTACGGCGATTCGATCGAGGCCGGAACTGGCGCAGAGAACACTGAGGACATGCTCGTACATGGCGCGCGCCAGAGTCTCGCGGAATCGCTGTTCCAGCACGCGGCTCAGCCGCTGTTTCGCCCGATCGGGAGGCTTCACCGGAAGAAGGGCAAAAATCACAGCGCCTCCAGAACAGTTTTCGCCAGGGCCCTTTTCGCCGCCGGATCCTTCATGATCGTGCCGGTCACAACGGCTCGCATCCCCAGTTTTTCAATGGCGGCCGCCTGGGCGCAATCGACCCAATCCAGCACGAACACATCCACAATGTCGCGATACAGCTCCGCCACTTGCAGGGCGGAGGCGCGCAGACCCATGCTTTTCATCATACGGGCGGCGGGACCTTTCAAAGCGCGCCCCCCGACGATCGGCGAAACGGCCGCTACCGGCGCGTGCGTCTGGCGCAGAGTCTCGCGGATGCCGGGAACAGCCAGAATCGGCCCTATGCTGATGATCGGATTCGAAGGACACAGGATTACAGCCCGGGCCTCTTTGATCGCCTCAATTACGCCGGGCGCCGGAGCGGCCCGCGCGGCGCCCTCGAACTGGACGCCCAATACGCGATCCCGCGCGCGGCGGCGCACAAAATAGGTTTGAAATTCCAGTTCTCCCAGGGCTGTTCGCACTTTTGTGCGGACGCGATCGTCCGACATCGGAACGATAGCCGCTTTGACACCCAGCCTTCTTGCAATTTGTGCGGTTACCTGCGAGAGCGCAGCTCCCTTGCACAGCCGCTCTGACCGGTAGAGATGCGTAGCCAGATCAGAATCCCCGAGCTGAAACCACGTCTCGCCTCCCAGCCGCTTGAGCGCTTCCTGGCAGCGCCAGGTTTCCGCCGCCAAACCCCAGCCGCGCTCCGGATCAGCAAGGCCGGCGAGCGTATAGGTCACCGTATCCAGGTCAGGGCACACGCGCAGGCCATGGATTTCGGCGTCGTCGCCCGTGTTGCCAATGATGACCAACCGAGACGGCTGGATCAGGCGAACCAAACCATCCAGGAAGCGTGCAGCTCCGACGCCCCCTGCCAGGGCGACGATCTTCTTCATTCGAGCCCCGTGATGCGGACGCCCGCGTGCTTGGCTTTATGGCGGATGTTGAGCGAGATCAGCAGCGCGGCAAGACTCTCCAGCAGCCGGGCGTTTTCCAGAGGGCCCGCGTCGATGGCCCGTGCTTCGGGCAGCAATTCGATCAACTCGCAGACGGCTTTCTTTGCCTCGGCGTTGTCGCCGCACAGCAGCACGTCGCTCTCAATGGGCCGTCCGGCTGCCTGGAGCAGTTCGGCGCTCAAGCTATGGAAGGCGGCCACCACGGACACGCCTTCCGGAATGTGCTGCGAGGCCTGTTGCGCCGCCGAGCCCGCCCACAGCCCCAGCGTGCGCGACACGCGCCCTCCGATGGCGGCTTCGAGCGGCACAGTCGCATCGACCAGGATCGCCCCAGAGCGGAAGCTCTGGCGCAGCGACTTCAAAGTAGAAATCTGGGCCGCCAGCGGGACCGTGAGAATAACGATCTCCGCCTCCCTCACAGCATCCGGGTTCAAGCGCCCCTCGGCCCCGGGAATGCGCGCCGCGGCCGCCTGCGCTCGGCTTTTATCCCGGGAACCGATGAATACTCGCGCCCCCGCAGCAGCAAAGCGCAGAGCCAGCCCGAAACCCTCGGCGCCGGTGCCTCCGACGATAGCTATGGTTCGCATGAAGGACCCGCCGGCCTGATTGGGTGCGGCTCTGTCTCACACATGATTCAAGTGCGGCGCGGCTGCGCCGGAAAACCCCGGCGAAAAACGAGCCAAGCCGAATAGTGGATCGACTTTCGCTCGTTCCAGAACCAAGTCTGCCACCCTCTCGCCCACCGCCGGGCCATGCTTGAAAGCGTGGCCGGAGCCGCCGCCTGCAATCCAGACATTCCCGGCTTGCGGATGCCGGTCAATGATGAAATCATGGTCCGGGCTGTTCTCATATTGGCACACCCGGCTTTCAATCAGCGGCGCATCCTTGAGGGCTGGAAAGCGGAACGCCAGGTATTTGCGTGCGGCCGCAATGCTTTCTGTCCGGACAACGCGATCGCCGCCAGTCGGATCGAAACAATCGCCTCTTGTATCGTCCGCCAGCTTGAACCCGCGGGCATTCGGGATCCCGTACATCATTGGTTGGCCGTGGTCGATCCAGACCGGCAACCGCCCCTCGCTGAAGCGGTCATCGCCGGCAGGCGCGCCGAAAAAGAACACTTCCTGGCGCGTCGGGACGATGCGATCGCCGACGGCCTGCGGAAAAAGTTGGCCCAGCCAGGGCCCGCAAGCGAAGACGTATGCATCCGCAACCAAGCTCGACCCATCCGAGAGAACGACCTCCTGCATTTCTCCGCCCCGGATAGCGCCCGGACGCGCCAGTAGCTGCCTGTATTCGCCCCCTTCCACCAGAAAGCCCTCGAGAACCGCCCTGCAAGCCTCGCGCGCCGAGAGATAGCCCGCGTCTCTTTCGAGAATCGCCCATTTTACGCCCTCGAAATTGATCTGCGGGTATCGCGCTGCCGCCTCTTTCGCCGTCAGCTCCTCCACGTCAACGCCAGTCTCCCTCAGAACCGGCAAGGCTGCCCGTTCGTAATGGTCGTCTTGCGGCGCCATCCACAGAACCGAAATCTGATGGTACAGCCGGCGGCTCCATTTCTCCTCATGCGCCCGCCACAGATCCAGAGAGCGGCGCGCCATCTCGACGTAGACGCGGTCAGGGCCGTAGGTGGCGCGAAGAATGCGAGTTTCTCCGCCCGAGCTGGCCCGCGAATTGCCAGGACCCCAGGCGTCAACGAGCATCACCCAAACGCCTTGGCGAAGCAGGTGCAGCGCCGTCCAGCCGCCGAAAGCGCCGGCGCCGACAACGACCGCCGATTTTCGCCGGCGCATCCCAAGGCTGGTTCTTCGCTTCAAAGCCATTCCCTTCAGGCTTGTACCATGATACAGGCGGCATGGCAAAGGCGCCGTTGGCGGCCCTTACCCTCGGATTTTTCTTTGCCGGATCGGAGCACAAATACAGGTGCGCCCCGAGGGCCTGGCGTTCATCTATATCGGGGTA
Organism: Bryobacterales bacterium; assembly: GCA_035652135.1. Lineage (GTDB taxonomy): Bacteria > Acidobacteriota > Terriglobia > Bryobacterales > JACQDG01 > DASREK01. The sequence continues at coordinate 3,409 of DASREK010000222.1, forward strand.
TGGCCGGATCCCTTACAACACGCATCCGGCGCCTGACGCGCGCCGACCATCAGGCCCTGCTTGGAATGTACCGGCGATTTGAACCCTTAGGCGTCGCGGCCGGCCTGCCGCCACGAAATGAGCAAGCCCGGCGCGAGTGGATCGAGCGCTCGCTGGAGCACGAAATCAACTTCGGAGCTTTCTCCCCGAATGGCGAAATGGCGGGGCACTGCTTTCTGGCTGCCGATGGACCAGGGTCCGCCGAAATGGCCGTTTTCGTTCATCAGGATTTTCGCAACCAGGGCATGGGCAGGCAGCTTATAAACGCGGCCATTCAAGAAGCGTGCCGGAAACACATCCAGAGAATCTGGACCATGACTTCGGCCGACAATCTGGCGGCGTTGGCTGTGCTGAAGCGCTGCGGGTTCCAGGCGCGCCGAGGTCCCGTAACAGCCTTCGACCTGGAACTCGAACTCGAGCCCTCCTGCGCCGGGACCGCCCCGGAATGGAGGAACTGACGACGCCGGCGCAACCGGACGGGACTCTCTATAAATTGCCTTCTTCAAAAAAAATCACCGGGCGGCCCTGTCGAAGCAGCCGCCCGGCGCGCGCACTATGCTTTTTTGAAAGGAGACTCAGTTTATATACACGAACTCGTTCAGGTTCAGGATGACGTCGCACAAGTCGGTCAGCGCTGCGGTTTCCGGGTCCGATTTGACTGCTGCGCTCTCGTCCGTCTGCTGCGCCTTCTTCGACTGGTGGTAGGCGAGCTGTTTTTCCAGGAACTTCAAATTGCCTTGTAGCTCGCTCGGCGTCGGATCCCGGCTGAGAGCGATGTTATACGCTCTCTTCACCTGAGCCGCTTTGTCTGCCCCCGCCTCTTGCTCCACCCGCTGCGCGAAATACTTCGCTTGCAGCAGCACGAACTCGTTGTTCATGAGTGTGAGGGCCTGCGTCGGCACCGTAGTCACGGTTCTCGCCTCGCAAGTGACATTCACATCGGGCTCATCCAGAACGTCGAACATCGGATACTTCATGCCGCGTTTCCAGTAAGAGTAAATGCTGCGCCGCCAGGTAGAGGGCTCTTCCTTGGTCAGCACCCATTTCCCTTGACGGAATCCCTCCCGCACGCTCTTGGGAATCGAGGGGAAGAACGGCGGCCCGCCGGCTTGCAGGTTGAGCTGCCCGCTCGCCGACAGGATGATATCTCGGATGATGTCTCCTTCCAGACGGTTTAGCGGGAACCTCCACAGATACGTATCAGTAGGATCTTTACGGAGATCTTCGGCGTCATAAAAGGCCGACGCCATCTGATACGCCTGCGACGTCATGATCAGCCGGTGCATTTTCTTGATGCTCCAGCCTTGCCGCACGAACTCGGTGGCCAGCCAGTCGAGCAATTGCGGGTTCGACGGAGGGCTGCCGAGCTTGCCGTAATTGCTCGGAGTGCTCACGATTCCCTTGCCGAAGTGATGCTGCCAGATGCGGTTGACCATGACGCGGGCGGTGAGCGGATTCTTCTCCGAAGCGATCCATTCAGCCAGGGCGCGGCGGCGGCCGCTGGTCACCCGGCCGTCGGCCGGCTTGATCGAGACGGGGGGTGGATTATCCGGATCGATCAGCACTTTTATAAAGCCCGGCTCGACCACCGGCGCCTTCTCGTCGTCGGCGACCACTTGGCCATTGGCGCCGAAATGGACCTTCGGCGGCTCGTAGTTGTCGCCTGGATCGGGAATGTATTTCCCCGTACCCCAGTTGGGCCGGTTGCCTTTGCCAGGCAGCGGTTCGTCGCCAGGGCCGTCCGGCGTGAATCGATAGTCGCCGTCCCGAATGCCTTCAGCAATCGGAATCGGAGGCGGCATCTGCTTTTCGAGCGCAGCGATTTTATCCAGCAGAACCTGCCGTTTCGCCGTATCTTCATCGTTCAGCTTCATCAGGCGGCGCCGGTAGGCTGCTCCGTTGAAGGCGGCTGCCGCGGCTGCATCGGGATCTTCCAATCCGTGCAGGAACTGAGCGGCGATCAGCTTTTGCCCCGGGGTCCGCTTGTCCTCAGGCGTGTGCACCGCCACTTGGATGTCCTCAGGGTAGCTCTTCAGCATCTCCTCGAACCGTTTTTCCTTGTACGGCTTCTCGATGCGCGCGATTTCAATCCGCAGAGGAGTAATCTGATCCTGGATTTCCTTCACCTTCTTTTCATACGCAGCCGCCTGGTCAGGAGGCGCCAGCGGGAAGTCGTAGTTTACGAAGGGGAAGAACATCGCCATCATGCGGTAATAATCCATGCGCCCGATAGGATCGAACTTGTGGTCATGGCACCGGGCGCAGTTTACCGTCAAGCCCAGGAACCCCCGCGACGTGGTCCCGATCATGTCGTCGAGATACTCGTAGCGATAGTATGGATTGTCCTTCTCGCGGAAGCGCACCCGCGGCCCGACACGGTTGAAGGTCGTGGCGATCAGGCTGTCGTAGGTGGGATGATCGACTTCATCCCCGGCAAGCTGCTCGATGATGAACTGATTGTACGGCTTGTCCTCATTGAAGGCCTTAATCACGTAATCCCGATAGCGCCAGGCGTTTTCGAAGTCTCGATCGTGCTCATAGCCGGAACTATCGGCGTAGCGCGCCACATCCAACCAGTGCCGCGCCCATCGCTCCCCATAGTGCTCTGAGGCGAGCAAGCGGTCGATCAGCTTCCCCCACGCATCGGGCGATTTGTCGTTGACAAAAGCGTCGACCTCCTCCGGCGGCGGCAGCAGGCCCGTCAGGTCCAGGTACGCCCGCCGGATCAGCGTGCGGCGGTCCGCCATCGGAGCCGGCGTCAGACCCTTCGCGTCCATCTGCTTCTTGAGAAAAGCGTCGATCGGGTTGGCGCTCCAGCGCGGATCGTTCACTTCGGGAACCGGGTAGCGCACCGGCCGCTGGAAAGCCCACCACTCCCGGTCCTTGGCAGTGATCACGCGGTCGAGATTGGCGGGCTTTTTCGGCAGGCTGTTGTACAGCGCCACCATGTCCACGCTCTTGTCCCACTGCGCCCCGCTGTCAATCCAGTCTTTGATGATCTTGATTTCCTTGTCCGTCAGCGGCTCGCCGTTGTAGGGCATGCGGGGATCTTCCTGCGCGGTAATCCGCCGGTAGACGTGACTGTGCTCGGCATCGCCGGGGATGATCACCGGCCCGTGCATGCCGCCCTTCTTGGCCCCTTCCGGGGTTCGCAGGTCCAGGTTCGCCGATAGAGTCGCCGAGCCGTGGCACTGCATGCATTGAGCCAGAATGGGCGCGACGTCACGGGAAAACGAGATGCTCGGCGTCTGGCCCGCTGCGTTTAGTGAAAAGAGAAAAAAAGGAATAAGAAGCGCGAATAAGCAACCGCGCACGTCTGTGCAGAGCACGCGCCTCGTATGCATATGCCACCTCCCAAAATGCGGGCGCTTTACGAGAATGCGCTCTGTAAATTTTGTTACCGCCGCGATGCCGCGAAGTCAATAGGATATTATTGATATCTAGTTATCAAAGTCAATATTCTCAGGCGTCTGTTGACTAAGTCTTGGCCGGATGTAAAGAAGTTGTTGAGAATGCAAAGAGATTGTTGAGACCCGCCGCCGGCCTGCTCAGAACCGTGTGTTATAGTGAGGCGTTTCGAGAGCGCGTACACCCCTTCGGTTGGGGTTTGAGTCATGGATGCAGGCCAAATCCGGCGTATCGCGGTCATCGGCGCGGGTCAAATGGGACGCCAGATCGCCATGCTGGCGGCGCTCGGCGGCTATGCGGCGGCGCTGCACGACATCTCGGAAGTCCAGATGGAAAGAGCGTTTGCCGAAAATCGCCGGCGGCTGGAAAAGCAGGTCTTGCGCGGCAAGCTGGCCGCGGAGGAAATGGAAGCCGCGCTCGGCCGGCTGCGTCCCGCGATGACCTTGGAGGAAGCCGCCGGGGCGGCCGATTTCGTCATCGAGGCGGTAGTGGAGCGCCTCGAGGAGAAGCGGAAAGTCTTCGCCAATCTCGATTCGATTTGTCCGGCTCACGCAATTCTCGCCACTAACAGCTCGTATATCGGCAACTCCCGGCTGGCGGCCGTCACCCGCCGTCCTGAAAAAGTGATCAACATGCACTTCTTTTTTCCGCCCTTGGTGATGCGGCTGGTGGAAGTCGTCAAGGGCGAGAAGACGAGCGAAGAAACAGTCGGGGTCACCGCCGATCTCGCCCGCCGCATGGGCCGCGAGCCGGTGGTGCTCCGCAAGGAGCTTCCGGGCTTTTTGGTAAACCGGATTTTGCGGGCGATTCAGTCGGAAGCCTACTACCTGCTCGAAAACGGAGTCGCCGGCTTCGCCGACATCGACAAAGCAGTGGAGCTGGGGTTGAACTTTCCGATGGGCCCTTTCAAGCTTGCCGACTTCAGCGGCCTCGACGTGGGCTATTACAGCCGCATGGATCGGTACCGGGAAACCGGCAATCCGGCCGAGCAGCCGCCTGCTGCTCTGAGAATTCGCGTGGAGCGCGGGGATCTGGGCCGGAAGACCGGCCGGGGCTTTTACGATTACTCTGTCGATCCCCCGGCGCCTACCGAAGATTGAGCCCTCCATAGCCATGCATCCGGCAGCGGCACAAGGACTGCGCCTCTGGCCGAAATCTCTTTATCCGGAAACGTACCAAAATGTTTTAATGTGCCGAACCTCGCAGCGGGCGCCTTGCAGGCAGACCAGCGCCGGAAACGCGTCGGAATGGATCATCTCCGGCTATTTTTTCGCCGCCCCGATGTATGGAACAGGCCGGATTTAATTTCCGTATTTGGTCTGTAAGATGTTGGTCTTTAATAAGATAGGTCTCCACATGCCACTGTTGCCATGTTTGGCAGACGGCGTGCTGCCGCTCGGGGTGCATGGCGCTCGCACTAACGGTAATGATCCCGGGTATTTTGGCGTTGCTGGTTTTCATCACGCTGATCCTCTCCCTGGTCGGGCCGCTGCACCGGGACGGCCGCATGCGTTAACTCTCCACTCCCTGCGACCGGGTTTTCTCGGGCGTCTCTCATCAGACGTTTGGTACTCCATTACTACGACCACGGTGGTAGGTGTATTAGCCGAGAGACAACCGCAGAAGTCGCGTGTTAGAGTACTGCGATAGGGAGAAGACGGTGCCCGCAAGTCTCGCAAGAGTTCTTCTGGTGGACGATGATGCTCAGTTCTTCGAAGAAGTGAAGAGCCGCCTGCGCACCGAGCGGGATATCATCATAGGCTGGAGCCGCACGCGCGCCCTCGAAGACGTCCCCGATGACGAATATGCGCACGCCGACGTCGTGATGACCGATTCCGACAAGCACGGCCCGGAGCTTGCTGACACCGTGTCGCGGGTTAAATCCCGTTTCCACCACCTGCAATTTCTCATCCTGGGATCGGCCGAAGACGACACGGTCACCATGATCTTGCTCGAATCGGGAGCGCGCGGTTACCTGGATTTGCAGACCTCGGGCGAGAACCTGGCTTCGGCGATCCGGCGGCTGGCGTCGGGAGGCACCTGGGTGCCCCCGCACATCCTGGCGCGATACATGGACCTGATCCAAATGGTTGAGTTTCTGCCCAAGACCGGCGCGGAAAACGATCCCTGGGCGCAATTCACTGCGCGCGAACAGCGCGTACTCACCTTGATGGCCTGCGGGCGCAGCAATAAAGAGATTGGGAGAGTCATTGGCGTGGACGAAACTATCGTCTCCTCCACGATACACCAGCTCATGCACCGCACGGGCGCGGTGAACCGCCCCAGCCTCATTGCCTACTACTTATACCATAAGCTCTTCCGCGGCGAAAGCCTGCCCGCCATGGACGCGGAAAAAGTCCTCGAAAATTAGAGCTTCCCGTTAAATAGCGGCCAGCACGCCGCGCAAGTACCCGAACGACTCCGCCATGCCGCGAACGGGATGTTCCGCCTCCGCTTCGTATTCGAGCGCGGCGAGCTGGGTAAAGTGGATTTCCCTCAGCACGCGCAGCATGGCCACGACGTCCAGCACGCCCGTACCCACCGGGACGTTGTGCGGCTCAACATCCTGGGGCCCTTGGGGAGCGGCCAGGTCCTTCAAGTGCACTCCGTACAGCCGGGGAGCGCACTTGCGCAGCGCATCCACCGGATCGACGCCCAGCAAGAACGTGTGGCCGACATCGACGCAGCAGCCGATGCGGCTGTCAAGCCCGCGGACGGCGTCAAACACACCCAGGGGAGACGGCCACACTTTGTCGCGCGGGCCGTGGTTGTGAATCGCCACCTGGATGTCCATTTCTTTGACGGCTTTCTCGACTGCTGGTAGAGCGGCCCGTTCGGGTGAAATCGTCGCCACCGGAACGCCCAGATCCTTGGCGTACTGCAAAGCATGCCGGATCTGCGCTTCGTCGTTTTTCAGGTAGATGACCCCGACGCCCATAATCTTCACACCGGCGTCTTCCGCTTTTTTCTTCGCCGCCAGGCGTTCTTCGCGCGTCGAGGAAAGCGGCAGATGCACGTCTTTCAGCGAGATGTATTCGATGCGGATGCCCTTCAACTCCTCCAGCGTTCTCTCATACGTCAGCTTGCGCGTCGTGTACGAGGTGAGGCCGATCTTCAGGCCATGAAACGCCGGAGCGGGCGGCTTCATAGCCCAGTTTTGGCCCGCGGCGGACATGGCTCCGCCGGCGCCTAGAACAGCGAGTTTGAGCGCCTCCCGGCGTCTCATTTTCTGATCCCCGACGTTGGTGTGCATCTAATTGCCTCCATCAAGCCCGGGTTACGGTGGGCAGATCCCGGGTTTCATGCAGTTTCATCGAGCGGCGGGCTTCGGCCACCACGGCCAAAAACCGGCGGGCGTTCTCTTCCACGACTTCCAGATTGCCCATCGCCAGCGCCTGGGCGTTGACCATCTCCGATCCGACGGCCACCGCCGAGGCGCCAGCCCGCAGAAAGTCAGCCGTATTTTCCAAATTGACGCCGCCGGTGGGAACCATCTCCACCTGAGGCAGCGGCGCCTTGAGCGCCCGAATGTACTTCGGTCCCCCGACGTTGCCGCAGGGGAATACCTTCACCAGGTCAGCCCCCGCATCCCAAGCTGTAAGCACTTCCGTAGGAGTCAGGGCGCCCGGAATAACCACTTTCGAATACCGATGGCAGATTTCAATCGTAGGAAGCCGCAGCGTTGGAGTGACGAAAAACTCAGCTCCGGCCAGCATGCAGGCTCGCGCGCTCTCGGCGTCGAGCACAGTGCCCGCACCCAGCGTGAGCCGGTCGCCGAACTGGTCGGCCACCTGTTCCAGAACTCGCAGAGCGCCCGGCACGGTCATGGTGATTTCCACCGCCCGGATGCCGCCCCGGTAAATCGCTCCCACAGCCTGGATCGCAGCCTCAGGACTGGAGGCGCGCACGATCGGCACCACACCGATGTCCAGAATGAAGGATAATGTCTTAGACTTTGCCATATCATCTTGAGTATCGCCGATAAGCTATCAGGCGCGGAGGTTCGGATGCAACCTAATTTGCTCGCCAAATCGCCGTTGCAGGAGCCGGGAGTATATCCCATTGTCAAGCGCGGAAGCGGCCTCAAACATCTTTCTTTCACCGTTGTCCAAATGGGTCCGGCTTTGCGGGAATATTCCGCCGAAAGCGGAGAGGAGGAATTGGCCCTGGACTTTTATCCCGGCCAGGTCCGTGTCGAAGCGCAATCTCCGCAGGGAAATATCGAACGCACCACCCGCTTGCGGCGGTCGCTGAAGGAAGTGGGAGAAATGTTGTACCTCCCGTCCGGATCGCGCTTCCGGATCACTCTGCTCAGCGACAACGCCCGGGTGGGAATCGCCGGATCCCTGGGCAAGCCGGGAGTCCCGCCGGTGTTTATTTCCCAGGATCAGGTGATGAGCAAGAAAGTGGGAAAACCGAGCTGGCTGCGCACGGTTCATACGCACATCGGCGACAACGTCAACGCCGCGCACCTGATCGTGGGGGAAACGGTGAACGACCCGGGAAACTGGTCCTCAAGCCCGCCGCACAAGCACGACCGCCACGCGCCGCCAGCGGAAGTACCTATGGAAGAGGTATACTTTTTTCAGGTGGAGCCGCGCGGGGGGTTCGGGTTTATGCGCGTCTACACCGACCCGGCGGACCCAGAACCTTTCGATTGCGTTTATACCGTCGAGGACGGGGATACCGTTCTGATTCCCAAAGGCTATCACCCCGTAGCGGCGTTTCCGGGTTATACTCTGAACTACACGTGGGCGCTGGCCGGCGAAGGCCGTGTTTACGGCGCCTGGACGGACGACCCCCGGCACACCTGGATTAAGGATAATTAGCCCATACCGGCGGCAGGATCCTGCATGGAGAGAAAGTACAGGCAGCGGGGATACCAGGACGACGACAGCGAGCGGCGGGCGGAAAAGCCCAGTCGTCCCCCGGGCCCGCGGGAAACGATCGGGCCGCGCCTGCCTCAATTCCCGGCCCGCGTCACCGTAGCCCGCTGCGCCAACTGCGGAACACTGCTTCCGAAAGATTTTGATCCCAAGGGGCAATGCCCGCGCTGCGGATTCGAACTGCATTGCTGCAAGCAGTGCGTCCACTTCGATACCTCGGCGCGGTGGGAGTGTACGCAGCCCATTCCGGCACGCATTGCGCGCAAGGATGCCCGGAATGACTGCGCATTTTACGAGATTCGGATGTCGAGCGAGCGGGAGACGACATCCGGCCGCGGCCCCTCCAGGCCCGATGATCCCCGCCAGGCGTTCGAAAACTTGTTTAAGAAGTGACGACGTGTCTCTGGTGTGCTGGCAGTGCCCGCCGCGTCCCTCTTAACACCAGCTGCCCCTGGGCAAGTTCAGACTGTTTCGCCGCGCGGCTGTCCTCCTCCGCATATTCCCAGGCGGCTGTTGTGCCAACCTTCGCTTCTCCCCGGCCGTGATGCACGCCGTGCCGGAAACCAGCGATGGGTTCTGCACGTCACGTAATATGGTTCACCCCTCATCGCCATTTTGTCTAAGGAGCAGCGGGAATGAAAGCCGCCCATTTGCGAGCGCTCCTTTTCGCCGGTGCAGCGTTGGCAGCGGGCGCCTCCGGCTGCGCGCATAAAGCGCCCGTGGAGCCGCCGAAACCGCCGCTTGTGCCCGCTGTGTTTCAGCCGCTCCAGGATGCTTTGCAGAAGTCCTATCTCGAGCTATTCCAACTCGCTCCCACGCTCGAGTTCAGCAACACCCAGATCCAGAACATGAGGACTTACCTCGAGCAGGCGAGGAGATATTGCGTCGGCCAGTATAAAAAGAAGAGCGACCAATACAGCGCCGACCTCAAGCGATTGGAGGGCAACCTCAAGCAGGTAAGCGCCACGGCCAGCGACACGCAGAGGCACGATTTGCACTGCCAGATCCAGAACACGCGGGCCCTGCAAAGCCAGACCGAGGTGCTTGCCGATCACGCGATCCCCGTTGCTTATGAAAATAAGGAAGCCAAGCTGGATCTGATTCAGCAGTGGCCCGGGGATCTGAAACAGATCAAGCAGCAAATCGCGGATGGCTCTTATCTGAAGCGCCAGTGGGGGGACGTCAAAGACATCGGATTCCGGGAAATCGCCTCCGGCCAGAAGGACGACATCAAGACCGGCGAGGATGCGATCAAACAGATGAAACAGGCCGGTTTGATGCCGAAAGAGCTGGATAACAAGGCAATCACGGAGTATGTGGAGGACGTGGCGCAGAAAGTGGCGAAGCATTCCGATTTGCAGATCCCGCTCCACGTAACCATTCTCAATTCCAAGGAGATTAATGCGTTCGCTCTCCCCGGCGGCTTTTTGTTTGTGGAACGCGGGCTTTTGGACGCCGCCGACGACGAATCGGAACTGGCGGGAGTGATCGGGCACGAGATCGGCCACGTGGTCGCCCGGCACGGCCACAAGCTGATGCAAAAGGCGACGATCGAGTCCGTCGTATTTCAGGCGGCCCAGGTGGCCGCTGTGTTGCTTACAGGCGGCGCCGCCGGAATCGGCACTTACTATGCTTTGCAGTATGGGTTCTACGGCCTGGGTCTCGCCCTCAACCTGAATCTCCTGGGCGTCAGCCGGGAGTACGAGCTCCAGGCTGACCAGCTTGGAATTCAGTACGCTTGGAACAGCGGCTACGACCCTTCGGGATTCATTCGCTTCTTCGACAAGATGGCGACCCAAGAGGGTTATGTAAACGGGGCAAGCTGGTTTCGGGATCACCCGCCTTTTTACCAGCGCATGCTCGACGCCGAGCGTGAAATCATGTTTCTCCCCAAAAAAGAAAATTTGGTTGTACAAAGCTCCGCCTTCGAGCAGATGAAAAAAGAGCTCAAGCCGGTTACCGCTAAAGCGGAAGCGGAGGAGAAGGGGCGGCCCAGCCTGTTGGCGCCGGAGCAAGGCTGTCCGGCTCCCCAGAAAATCGAGTACAAGCCCGGGGAACCGATTGAAACCATATGTTCGCTGCCAGGGACAGTGACCACAAAGGTGGCAAGCAAATAACGGCGCTGGCGGGCCTGGCGTTTGGAGCAATCCTTGTCGCTTTTCTGGCCCGGCCGGTCACCGCTCAGTTTCCGAGGCTTGTTTCCCTCTACGCTACCGTCGAGCGCGATGGAGGCCTGGTCCGCGGCCTCGGCCCGCAGAACTTTCACCTTTACGAGGACGGGGACAGCCGCCAATTCCATCTAGAGCCGCCTGAGACTCCTATGGTCATTGCGCTGCTGGTCGAATATAGCCAGCGCTCTTATCCGTATTTCAACGATATCCAAACTGCGGTCGAGAGTTTCGTCAGGCAGGCCCCCGAGGGAAATTGGTACGCGTTGGCCACTTTCTCCCACAACCTTGAGGTGCAGGTCGATTTCACCAAGCAAGTCATGCAGGTCTCGAATGCCTTTTCACAGCTCGGCGAGCCCATGTGGAACGAGGTGGATACCTACGATGCCGTGTATGAGATGCTCGACAAGATGGAAAGACTGCCGGGCCGCCGGGTGCTGATTGTGATCGCCTCCGGACTGGATAGTTTCAGTTCCCATACGCTCGATGATGTGCAGAAGAAAATCGATGCCGTCAACGTCGTGATTTACGGAGTGGGAGCCGGATCCATGCTGCGGGGAATCTACGAGCCGTACCTGGGTACGATGCAGGAGATGAGCCTATTGCAGGCGCAAACCTTCCTGCAAATGCTGGCGGATAAGAGCGGCGGCGAGGCGTGGTTTCCAAAGTTAGAAGGCGCTTTTCCGGATGTCATAGAAGGCATTTTCCAGGATCTGGAGAATCAGTACAGGCTGGTCTATGAATCCCACGTGCCTGCCGACCACAAGCTCCACAAGATCAAACTCGAAGCCTTCCAGATCATAAATGACAAGCGGCAAAACTTTAAGGTTCGCGTCCGCGAAGGTTGGCGATTCTAGACCAGCTTGTGCGAATGCGGCGAAGACTGCGCCTTCGGCCCCCGCCGGGGTCGTTTTGCCATTCCGTCGAGCGGACGACGTCTTCGAGCCGAGCACCCCTGACCAGCAGATTCCTCGCTCCGAATCCGATCGCTCGCTGGGCGCCGTGAGAAGCGCGGCTTGTTCGCCGGGTGTCCGAACCACCGTTAACGCGCCGCCGGCCGAAGGCTGATATCATGAAATTTCTTAAGTTGCTGCGCCTCCGTGGCTGATCGCCATCCGATTCTTCGCCTGGAACAGGTGACCAAGGATTACTTATCGAACGGTGCGGCTGTCCGCGCGCTTGATGCCGTCTCCCTCGAGGTCCGCCGAGGCGAGTTTGTGGCTTTGGTCGGGCGCAGCGGGTGCGGCAAGACCACTCTTTTGAACATGGCCGGTGCGATGGACTTCCCTACGTCCGGCCGGGTCTGGCTCGACGGCGCCTGTACGAGTGAACTGAATGACGCCGGACTGACGGCGTTAAGACGCAGCAAAATTGGTTTCGTATTTCAGTTTTTCCAGCTCCTCCCGACCCTTTCCGCGGTCGAGAATGTGGAGTTGCCGCTCCTGCTCGCCGGGCGTTCGGGCGCGCGTCTCCAAGCTCTCGAGCGGCTGCAATGGGTGGAGATGCAAACTTTGGCGCACCGCCTTCCCCACCAACTTTCCGGCGGCCAGATGCAGCGGGTAGCGATTGCCCGCGCCCTAGTCCACAACCCGCAGATCCTGCTGGCCGATGAGCCGATAGGCAACCTGGATACCGCTAGTGGCGAGGTAGTGCTGAAACTCCTGCGCCGCGCCGCTTCTGAACTGAAATCGTCCGTCATCATGGCTACGCACAGCGCGGAAGCCGCAGCCGCGGCTGATACTGTGGTCCGCCTGCGCGACGGCCGCATTGCAGAAATCCGGCGTGTATGACCTCCCGATGGCGGCTCTTTCACCGGTTGATCCTGCGGCCGCTTGTCCACGAGCGATTGCGCACGGCGCTCACTGTATTCGCAGTAGCGCTCGGAGTGGCGGTAGTGGTGGCCATCGATCTGGCCGGAGCGGCGGCGGCGGGCTCGTTCCGGTCCTCGCTGGAGTCGCTCGCCGGGCGTACTGATCTCGATCTCAGCGCGATCAGCGGCATCGACGAGCGGGTTTTCGTGCGCCTCTCCGAGCTTCCCTTTCCCGCTCAGTTCCGGCCTTACATTGACGACTTCGCCCGCGTCGAGAGCACGGGGGTGACCGTGCCGCTGGCGGGCTTGGATTTGTTGGGCGAAAGCGACTGGTCGCTTGGCGGAGACTGGGGAAGCGGTTGGAACGACCCGCCTGACTTATCCAGCTCCGTCTGGGTTGGCCCGCGGATCGGCGCCGCGGCCGGTTCGAAAATCCGGCTCACTCTCAACGACCGCAGCCGTGAGTATACCGTCCGCGGTGTGCTCAAACTCCAAGGGCTGGCCCGCTATACCCAGGATGATCTGATCGTGATGGATATTTCGGCCGCCCAGGAGGCGCTCGGCAAAGTGGGACGCCTGGACCGCATCGCGGTAACCCTGCCTAGAGGCGCCGATCTTGCGGAATGGGAACAGCGCTTGCGCGGCGTGGTCCCCGCCGACGTTTCGATTGAGCGGCCTGGAGCGCGGAGCGAAGAAAACCAGAAAATGCTGAGCGCTTTTCGCTGGAATCTGCGGGTGCTCAGCTACATTTCCCTCGTGGTCGGCGCGTTTTTGATTTACAACACCGTCGGCGTTTCGGTCGTGCGGCGCCGCACGGAAATCGGCGTTTGGCGGGCGCTCGGGGCCACCCGCGGCGTGGTGCTCGGCGCATTCCTGGCGGAGGCGGCCTTTTTCGGTCTCACCGGATCTCTGACCGGCCTCCTGCTGGGCAGGCTTATGGCCGAAGGCGCGGTGCGCCTGCTCGCATCCACCGTGCAGTCCTTGTACGTAAGCAGCCGCCCGGCGCCCATCGAGTTCACTCCGGCTACCATGTTGCTGGGCGCCGCAACAGGCCTCGGAGTCGCCCTGCTTTCGGCGCTCGCCCCGGCCCGCGAGGCGACAAACATTTCGCCCATCGAGGCAATGGCCCGCGGCCTTCGAGAACACCAGGCGCGCGTTTCCTGGCGGCGTGATTTGCTGGCCGGGGCAGCCGTTACTCTCGGCGCTGCGGCGGCTTCGCGCCTGCCCCCCATCCAAGGCAAGCCCGTATTCGGCTATGTCGCGACATTTCTCCTGATTGCCGCTTCGGCTCTGGCGACGCCGGCCCTGGTGCTGGGGGTATCGCGGCTTGTCCGCATGTCGCTCGGCGTCGAACCGGCTCTGGCTGCCCGCAGCCTGGCGGCGTCGCTCAACCGCACCTCGGTCATGGTCGGCGCTCTGGCTACGGCAGTGGCCATGATGGCCAGCGTAGGCATCATGGTGGGCAGCTTCCGGCAGACTGTGATTCTGTGGATGAACACGCAGCTTCGCGCGGATCTTTACGTCAGGCCCGCCGGGCGCAATGGGGCCGGTCAACACCCGACTTTAGATTCCCGGCTCGCAGACCGCATTGAGCAATTGCCGGGCGTGGACGCCGTGGACCGATTTCGCGCTTACGAAATCAGCTTCCGGGGCCTGCCATGCACGCTCGCGGGAGGCGAGAGCGCCATCGTAAGGCGTTTCGGCCGCCTGCGCTTTCTGAGCGGAGAGGATCGAAATCGCATTCTCGACGAACTGCCCCGCGGCGATTATGCACTGGCTAGCGAGCCGCTGGCGAACAAGCACGGATTGCGCCCGGGCGATACAATCACGCTGCCGCTGGCGGGCGCCCCACGCCGCTTTCAAATTCTAGGTGTGTATTATGACTATTCGAGCGAGCGCGGATTGATCATTCTTGACCGCTCGGTTCTGCTCAAGTATCTGCCCGACCCGGCGCCCTCGAATCTGGCTGTTTACGTTCGGCGCGGCGTTGATCCCGAGCAGGTCCGGCGCGCAATCGAGGCCGCGGCCGCCGGCCACACTGTCTTGATCGAGCCGAACAGCAGACTCCGCGCGGAGGCGATTCGAACATTCGATCGCACGTTCGCCATCACCTACGCGCTCGAAGCCGTGGCCATTCTTGTCGCCGTCATGGGAATTGCGGGCGCATTGCTGGCTCTGGTGATTGACCGGCGGCGGGAGCTGGGCTTGCTTCGATTCCTCGGCGCCTCCGCCGTTCAGATCCGCCGTTTGCTTTTCTTCGAGGCGGCCCTGCTCGGGTTGCTGGCCAACGCTCTGGGCCTGGCACTGGGAGGAGTGCTTTCGCTGATCCTGATATTCGTCATCAATAAGCAATCCTTTGGCTGGACTATCCAGTTCCACTGGCCCGCCGCGCTCCTTGCCGCCGGGCTGACCCTGGTTTATGCAGCTACGGTGCTGGCCGCATGGCTGCCGGCGCGGGCGGCGGCGCGGCTGAAACCCATCGAGGTCGTGCACGAGGAATGAAGCATTTCTTGTGGATCGCCGCTCTCGTGTTCCAGATAGCCCGCCCCGGTTATCGCTACGAGTTTCCGCGCGACCATTTCAATCACCCCGGCTTTCAAACCGAGTGGTGGTATTATACCGGCAATTTGCAAACCCCCGAGGGCCGCCCCTTCGGTTTCGAGCTCACCTTCTTTCGGCGCGCTGTTGCCGGGCGCGAAAATCGTCCGGCGCACGCCAGGCCGGATTCCACGTGGGAACTCGACGACGTTTATCTGGCGCATCTCGCGCTGAGCGATATCAGGGGCCGGCGCTTTTATGCCGCGGAGCGTCTGAACCGGGCCGGGCCGGGGCTTGCCGGCGCTTCCCTGGAGCAGAGGCGCATCTGGAACGGCAACTGGCAAGCCCGCTGGAACGGCGCCCGGCAGAGCTTGCAAGGCGTGGCTGAGGATTTCTCGTTCGAGCTCGAGCTCGATCCGCAGAAACCGCCCGTTATTCACGGGCGCGACGGCATCAGCCAGAAAGCCAACGGAGAGGGCCGCGCCTCGCACTACATCTCTTTCACAAGGCTGGCAGCCGCCGGCGCAATCACTCTTCGCGGCGTGCGGTTTCCGGTGTCAGGCGCCGCCTGGATGGACCACGAGTTCTTCACCCATCAACTGGATGCGTCGCAAGCCGGATGGGATTGGTTCAGCATTCAAGTCGACAACGGCACGGAACTGATGCTGTTCCGCCTGCGCCGGAAGGATGGCACAATCGATCCCTACTCCGCCGGCACGTTTGTCGACCGGCAAGGGCGCGCCCAACACCTCGAATTTCATGACTTCGCGCTCGAACCGCTCGAAACATGGACAAGTCCGGCGACTGGAGCGCGCTACCCCGTGCACTGGAAAATCCAAGTGCCCCCGCTCGGAATCGACCTCGACTGCTCAACGGCGCTCCCGTTTCAAGAGCTGGTCGATCGCCGCCAGCCCGAGCTGAACTATTGGGAAGGCGCGGTTACTTACCATGGACGCAGCGGGGACAAAGCGGCCAGTGGGGTTGGTTATCTGGAGATGACGGGTTATGGCCACCCGCTCCGGATGGATTAGCGCCCGCAATTCACCCGGACCTCAGTTCGCCCTCTGTTACAATGCCAGGGAATTGGCAATGCCGATAGCCCGGCTCCGACGGCGCCGCCAGTTCCTGCAATGTGCGGCGGGCGCCGTGCTTTTCGCATGCCGCGACGGGACGATTGCCGCACCGGGAAGCATGAAGACCGCTCTGCTCGCCGACGCCATATATAAAGAGCACGTCACAGGCCCTGGGCACCCCGAGCGGCCGGAGCGTTGCGATGCGGTGACCGAGGCTCTCCACAAAGGCGGCCTCATGCCATCTCTTGACCGGATCGGCGTTCGTCCAGCCACTGAAGAGGAAATCGGCGCTTGCCACACCCGCGCATACATCGAATTAGTGAAACGCGAGATTATGGCCGGAGCCAGCGAGCTCAGCACGGGAGACACCAACGTCGGGCCGCGCTCCCTGGAGGTTGCGTTGCGCGCGGCCGGCGGAGTGCTGAATGCTGTTGACGCCGTAATCTCACGGAAAGCGAGAAATGCGTTCTGCGCCGTCCGCCCGCCGGGCCATCATGCGAGGCCGGCGCAGGGCATGGGGTTCTGCATCTTCAACAACGTCGCGATCGCGGCACGCTACGCCCAGCGCAAACATCACGTGGAAAAAGTCCTGATTGCGGATTGGGATGTGCACCATGGAAACGGGACTCAGGATATCTTTTACGCCGATGGATCCGTTTTCTTCTTCAGCACTCACCAGTCGCCCTGGTATCCCTTCACCGGCAGGGCCGACGAAACCGGTGAAGGCAACGGCGCCGGTTGTACCATGAACTGCCCTTTTCCGGCGGGCTCGGGCCGTGAAGAGATTGTAGGCGCGTTTCGCAGGAAGCTGGCCCCGGCGGCGCAAAATTTCCGGCCCGATCTGGTGCTGATCTCCGCCGGTTTCGACTCCCGCGCCGACGATCCGCTAGGGCGTTTTACACTCTCCGACGAAGATTTCGCGGAACTGACGGCGATCATGCTCGAAATCGCCGATAAGCACGCAGGCGGCAGGCTGGTTTCGGTCCTCGAAGGCGGTTATAATCTTCCGGGCCTTGCCTCGGCCGCTCTTTCCCACGTGAAAGCTCTGACTTCCGCGTAGGCACTTTTCCCTCTTCCGCGCTGTTCCATTTCGATGATGCGGGCCATGAATGTCTCGGCCGTTTTTTGCGGGAGCGCGCCTGGTCCGCCTAATGCCGCAGAATGCGCACCCGGCGCCGGCGCCTCTGCGGTTCCTTCAGATCCTCATTGGGCAGCACGCTGATCGATCCGTCCACCTCCAGGACCGCGGAGTAGACGTCGGCGATATCCCGCACCCCGTGCTCCCGGATCGCCTGCCCCAGGTCATCCAAGGTCAAGCCTTCGCGCTTCAAGTGTTCAGGGATCACTTTACCGTCATGGATCAGGATAGTCGGCGATCCGCGCAGAGCAGCCGCCACGCGGCCGCCGCGAAAGACGAGCTTCACGGCGATAAGGTTCATCACCAGCAAGGTCGCCGCCGCGGTGATGCCGCCGGCAAGCGAGGTGCTGGGACCGACCATGGCGTTTTGCACGGCATTGCTGATCAGCAACAGCAGCACCAGGTCGAACGGCGTCAACTGCCCGGCTTCTCTTTTGCCGCCGAGCCGCAGGCCTGCGAGCACGAAAGCGTAGATGACTGCCGAGCGGAAAACAATATCAGCGAGCTCCAAGCGCCAGCTTGTCATTTTGCCTCCGACTATCGCTCGCGATGCGAGGCCAGATGATGGAATGCGAGCTTATGATGCAACTGCCGGCGAATGTCCTGCAAGGAGATATCGCTCAACAGCAGCGCCAAGAGGCCGAGAATCAGCAGCGGCACAGTCAGGATCGCAAACATCACCAGCGAGAAACCCGCCGCCGTCGCTTTGTCCACACCGAAGAGCATGAGGGCGGCCACGCAGGAAACCTGGTAGGAGCCGATATTGGCCGGCGCATTCGGTATCGCAGTTCCCAGGTGCAGGATGAAGAGCACCGCCGCGGCGACCCAAAACGAGTAGTCCAGCCCGAAGCCCCTCATCATCGTCCATACCGTCAATATCTGGACCAGCAGAAGCAGCACGCTCGCCCCTGCCGCGCAGTAAAGCGAGGCGGAATGCCCGATCGCTTGCAAGCCCTCAAAGAGCCGGTCGATGAAGTGCAAAATTCTGGACATTATGCCGCGCCCGCCGGCGCGGGTTCTTTCGAGCGCATGGGTCACTTTCAAGCCCTCGGCCAGGACCGCAATGAGGAGGGTGGTGGAAGCCACTACTACCAGACCGAGCACCTTCGCCCCATCCCGAATCAGAGGCGGCAAGGGCACCTGGGAGGCGGTTACGGCAAAGGCAATCGCCAGCCATATGCCGTCGAGCAGTCTCTCAATGGCTACCGAACTGAGCGCGACAGAGTAGCCGAGGTGTGTCCAATGCGAGACTAGGTAGGCGCGCGCGAATTCGCCGCTGCGAAGGGGCAAGATCTCGTTGGTGAAGAGGCCGACGTAGATGGCCTGCGTGGATCGAAACAGCGAAGGGGCGCCCAGCGGCTTTAGCACATAGTTCCAGCGCGCAGCCTGAACT
>DASREK010000223.1:0-12091 GCA_035652135.1 Bryobacterales bacterium
CCGGCATGGCCGATCCCGATCCACCACACGAAATTCACGATGGCGAAGCCCCAAGCGACGGGAATGTTGATCCCCCAGATCCCCACGCCGGTCGCCAGCAGGTACGCCACCGCGCCGAAGAGCAGCAACACAAGCAGAAACGCGATACCGAAACCCAGCCACCAGGCCAGAGGAGGGCGCCGGCTGAGGACAATCGCGCTGATCTTGTCCGTTACCGAGGCGTAGGTATAGCCCGGCTCGATTACCGGGACCGCGTCTGCCGTAATTGGTCTGCCGCCTTCAGATTCCGCCATGTCTTTCGCCCGTTATCTCCGGGTTGGGATTTCGCACTTCGGCCAGATACGTCGTGCGCGGCCGCGTGTTCAAGTCTTCCAGAATCCCGTAATTGCGCGGCTCGGCTTTCCACCGGGCCGCCTGGCTCGCCGGGTCGTTGATATTGCCGAAAATGATGGCTTGCGCCGGGCAGGCCTGGGCGCACGCCGGCACGATTTCACCGTCGCGCACGACACGATCCTCTTCCTCCGCCTGGATCTTCGCCGCGTTGATGCGCTGCACGCAGTATGTGCACTTCTCCATCACTCCCCGGCTGCGAACGGTCACGTCCGGGTTTCGCATCGGCTTGAGACTGGGCGTGACCCAATCGGCAAATTGGAGGAAATTGAAGCGCCTTACTTTGTAAGGGCAGTTATTCGAGCAGTAGCGCGTCCCGACGCAGCGATTATAGACCATTTGATTGAGGCCCTCGTCGCTGTGCACCGTGGCGCCCACCGGGCATACCAGTTCGCACGGCGCATTTTCGCAATGCATGCACGGCACGGGCTGGTGATGGATCGCGGGGTCGTTCGGATCGCCTTCGTAGTACCGGTCCACCCGGATCCAATGCATTTCCCGCCCTCGTCTCACCTGCTCCCGCCCCACCACGGGAATGTTGTTTTCGGCCTGGCACGCCACCACGCAAGCGCCGCACCCGATGCACGCATTGAGATCGATCACCATGCCCCAGGAATAGCCCGTGTACTCATAGCCGGGGTAGAGCGAAAAATCCGGCTTCGGGCGCTCCTCCACCTCCTGAGCGAATTGCGGCCTTTTCTCGTACTCGGCGGCCGTCGCCGATCGGATCAAATGCCGGCCTTCCATGCTGAAGTGGTTCTGCGTCGAGACCAGGTCCGAGCGCAAACCGGTCCTGGCTATCTCCACGCCATAGCCGAACCACGGCTGATCCGAGTGGCGCAGCGCATAAGCGTTGAATCCCGCGTCGCTCCCCGGTCTGCCGCTCCGGCGGCCGTAGCCGAGGTGCACGGTTATGGAGTCATCCGCGTGGCCGGGCATTACCCAAACCGGCGCTCGCACAGTGGCTCCTCGAAAGCGCAGATCGGCCACGTCCGAACTGTCCAGGCCCAGGCGCGCCGCCGTCGCCGGGCTCATCATCGCCGCGTTCTGCCAGGTGAGCTTGGACATCGGCTTCGGCAGCTCCTGGAGCCAACCGTTCTCGCTGAATCGTCCGTCCCAGATCGTCGGGTCGGGCCGGAAAACGATCTCCAGTCCTGCGGCGCGCGGCGGGGCGCCTATTTGGGCCGGGAATCCGGCCTTCAGGTTCACGCGCTTCGGGGGCAGCGCCGTGCCGGCGATCAGGCCGTCGTGCAAGGCCTTTTGCCAGTCGTCGTCGAAGCTCTCCCAGCGCCGCTGAACCTTCCAGTAGTCATGGACAAGGTCGTGCGTGGCGGCCGCCGGCTGCCCCAGCAGCGCCGCCAGCACTTCGTACGCGGATTTCCCCTGGTACAACGGCGCGATCAGCGGCTGGATCATGCTCACGGTCCCGTCATAGGCGCGGGCATCCCCCCAAGACTCCAGAAAGTGCGCTTCCGGGATGTGCCAGTTGCACAGTACCGTGGTCTCGTCGTCATAAAGGCTTAACTGCGCTTTGAAGCGCACTCGGGAAAGAGCGGCGGCGAAGCCCAGATCGCGCGGCGCGTAGAACGCGGGATTGCCCCCCAATATGATCAGCGCGTCCACGCGGCCGGCTTGCATATCTTCCACCAGTTCGCGCAGCGATTCGGTCTGATCAACCGGATTCGCTTCCACCGGATCCGTATAGACCACGGTCTCCCCTTCGTTTCCCAGGATGCGGTTCATCGCGTGCGCCAGCGCGTGCACCGCCGGGGGCTGCTGAGCTCCGGCGATTACCAGGCTTGATCCGCGGTTGCGCTCGAGGTCGCGGGCCAGTGCGTCCACAAAAGCCGTGTTGGCTCGGGCTTCCCCGGCCGCGCCCGCAATGCCCAGCCGCCGCCCGAGTTCGCGGGCCAAGTCTTCCACTTCGCTTGCGCGAGCCCGCAAGCGATGGTCGGCCATAGACCCTGTGATCGAAGGAGAAGGCTCGATCGCGTACAGGCGATTCAGGGAGGCTCGCCCGCCGCTCACGCGCCGCCGGGCCGCGAAATCGTGCGTGTAGCGGATGCTGCCCGGGCCTTCCCAGAGAAAATCGGCGTCGAGCGAGAGAATCACATCCGCCCGCTCCACACGGTACACGGGATTGACGTCTTCGCCAAAGGCGAGCAGCGCCCCGGCACGGGCATTGTCGCGCGACACCGGTTCGTATTGATGCCATTTGGCCGCCGGGAACTCGGCCAGCACCGAGCGGATCAGGCCTGCCAGGCTCGGTGAGGTGATCGTTTCCGTCAGCAGGCGAAGCCCCGCGCCCCGCTTGCTGCGCTGCTCCTCGCGCAGGCCGTTGAGCGCCGCCGCGAAGGCCGGCCAAGTGCTGATGCGCCCCTCCCGAGTCACTACCTGGGAGCGATTCGGATCATACAGGGTGAGCACCGAAGCCTGCCCGAATGCGTCCGTGGCCCCCAGGCTCGCCGGGTGCTCCGGATTGCCTTCCGCTTTGATCGGCCGGCCGGTGTGGCTCTTGACCAGAAGCCCTTTGGCGAAGCCGCCCAGCACCATCGACGTGGCAAAAAACAACGGCTTGCCCGGCGTCACTTCCTCCGGCGCTCGCACATACGGCACAACCTTCCGCATGGGCGGAGGCGGCCAATCGGGCCGGCCGGCTCCCTGCGGCGAGCATGCGGTGAGGCCGGCAAGCGCCAGCGAAGCGCCCATCCATTTCAGCAGTTCCCGGCGGCTCACCGGATCGGCCCAGCTCGGCGCCTCTTCCGGAAACTCGCTCCGCAAAAACTGCAAAAATTCTTCGCTTCCGGTTAGTTCCTCCAAGCTCCGCCAGTGCCTCGGTCCGGATGCGAGGCGCCCGCGGGCAAGGGAAAAGGCGTCGGTGTGGCGTTCGTCCTTCATCGGTGGCAGGTGTAGCAGTCGGTCAAGCTGCGAATCTTGTATTCCTGCACGAGCTTCCGCCCCAGGCTGCGCTGATCCGCCGGCGGCGTGTAATCCATTTGGAAAACGTCCTGGCGCGGCCTCACGTACCGCGCCGGATCCCGATGGCAGTCCAGGCACCATTCCATCAGCAGCGTGTTTTCCCGCCATGTCAACGGCATCTGGTCCACGCGCCCGTGGCAGGTGGAGCATCCGATTCCCTTATTGATATGAATGCTGTGATCGAAGTAGACGTAATCGGGAAGATCGTGCACCCGGGTCCACTCGAGCGGCTGATTGTTCCGGAAGCTGGCCCGCACCGGCTCGAGCATCGCGGCGCCAGCCCAGATCTGGGAGTGGCAGCTCATGCACGTTTCGGTCGGCGGGATCCCGGCGAACGAGGAGTCTTCTACCGAGGTGTGGCAGTACCGGCAATCAATGCCGTCATCGCTCACATGGTGTTTGTGACTGAATGGTACCGGCTGATCGCGAACCACTCGGGCCCCGGTCATATAATCGGACCGGTAAAACAGATACAAAATCCAGCTCACGGCGATCAGAATGAACACGCCTCCCAGGATCGTTACCCGTGCAATCGTATTCGTGCTGCGATGAAAAATCTGCGCCATGCAGGCTGCTGGGCAGAACTAACCCACCCCGCTTAGAGGCGAACTTGTCGACACGGTTACAGTTTTTTTTAGAACCGCCGCCGCAGGCCGCCCCCGCCCCGGGCCGTGCGATACGATAAAGAACGACAGTGGCAGCAGTTAGGGTAGGGACCGTATATGCCGGCCGACTCTGAGTTCCCAGCCGCCGGGCAGGTCTCCAGCGCTTCCCGCCGGCCCCAAGGTAAGCTCCGTGTTTTTCTGGGATATGCCGCAGGCGTTGGTAAGACATACGCCATGCTGGAAGCCGCCCGCCGCCGCAAGCAGGAGGGCCGCGAGCCTCTGATCGCCTGCGTGGACACTCACGGACGCCCCGAAGCGGCCAACCTTCTGGCCGGCCTGAAGGTCTTGCCCCCTCCCAGTGCGGGAGCCGGCATCGATGTTGATTTCATTCTCGCCCGCCGCCCGCCGTTGGTCGTGATCGACGACCTGGCTCGCGCC
Source organism: Bryobacterales bacterium (assembly GCA_035652135.1). Lineage (GTDB taxonomy): Bacteria > Acidobacteriota > Terriglobia > Bryobacterales > JACQDG01 > DASREK01. Next base: position 4,413 of record DASREK010000223.1, read on the forward strand.
AACCCGCCTTCCGCCCGCCGCGAAAAGCGTTATCAGGAAGTCGAGGATCTGCTCGAACACGGTATCGATGTTTACACCACGCTGAACATCGCGCAGATCGAAAGCCTTAAAGCCACAGTGGAAGAAATCACCGGCCGTGCCCCCGCGAATACGGTTCCCGACCGGATCCTGCAAGAAGCTGAAGAAATCCGGTTGATCGATATTCATCCCAACGAGCTCCTGGAACGCCTGAAACAGGGAAAAGTCAATGTCGCCGATCACGGCGGCTCGGGAGTCCGGCGTTTTCTCCGTCCCGACGAGCTGCTGGCGCTCCGGGAACTGGCGTTCCATTACACCGCCAGGCGGGTCAGAGAGCAAATTGCCGCCCGGCTCCAGTCTGACTCGCTCCCGGCCACCCAGTTGCCGCGGGAGTGCGTTCTCGTATGCGTCGGATTGAGCGATTCGAACGCCCGGTTGTTGCAGGTCGGCCAGCAGATGGCCAAAGGCCTGGAAGCGGAGTTGGCCGCGATTTACGTTGAGACTCGCCCCTTCGCCGGCCTTTCCGAGCCGGACAAGCACCGCCTTTCTGAAACTCTCCGGCTCGCTTCCGAGCTTGGCGCCACTGTCGTAACTGTCCGCGGCCGCTCGGTCGTGGAGGAAGTCTTGCGCTACAGCCGGGCCCATCATGTCGTCCGCATTGTTGTCGGCAGATCGCGCCGGTTCACGCTGGCCGCCGCGCTACGCCGGTCGGTCTCCGATCAGATGGTCCGGCGCAGCGAAGAAGCCCAGGTTTACGTCATCGATCCTTCCGCGCCCGCCTCCGGCGGCGTGCGCCGCCAGCCGCGCCGGGTAAGGTCTAACTGGGAATCCTACGCTCTGAGCCTTGGATTGATCCTGCTGGTCACCATTTTCGGCTGGTGGATTCGCGAAATTCTCCGGCCGGTGAACTTGCAGGTGCTCTATCTTCTGGCTGTAGTGGTGAGCGCGCTCCGTTGGGGACGGCGAGCCGCCATCTTCAGCGCCGCTCTGGGCACGTTTGTCTTTGACTTTGTCTTTGTCCCTCCCCAACTGAGCTTCGCCATAACAGACGTTCAGTTCCTGGTCACCTTGATCGGCTTGCTCGCCGTCGCGCTGGTGACGGGGACCCTGGCCGGGAGGGTTCGGGAACAAATTGAAGCGGCGCGAAATCGGGAAGCCTATTCCGCTTCGCTGTACTCGCTCAGCCGCTCGCTCGCCACCACGCGCTCTTTAGATCGTATTCTCGAGGTCATCGCTTACCACATCGGCGAAACCTTTGAGCGCCCCGTCGTGATCCTGCTGCCAGCGGACGGCCGCCTGAGCGCAATGTTTGAAAGCCCGGAGTTCCCGTTCCCGCAGGAAGAACGAGCCGCCGCGGAATGGGTCTTCCAGCATGGCCGCCAGGCAGGGCCCGGAACCGGCATGTTCACCGAAACTGCAACCCGCTATCTGCCTCTCACGACCTCCAGGGGAGTGGTGGGCGTGTTGGGAGTCAAAGCGGCCGGCCCGGGCGAGCGCTGGCTCTCTGCGGAGCAGCATCGCCTCCTCGAGGCTTTTGCCAACCAGGCGGCGCTGGCTTCTGAACGCGCTCTCCTCGAGGAAAAAGCCCGCCATGCTCAGTTGCTGGAGCAGACCGATAAATTGCAAAAATCGCTTCTCAACTCCATTTCCCACGATCTGCGAACTCCGCTGGCTTCTATCACCGGCGCTCTCAGCAGCCTTTCCGGGGACAGCGCCGTGCTGGATGAGGCGACCCGGCGCGAATTGCTAGACACCGCCCAGGAAGAAGCCCGCCGGCTCAACCGGCTGGTTGGAAATCTGCTGGATATGACGCGCCTGGAAGCCGGCGCTATGCGGGTCAAAATCGAACCTTGCGATGTGCAGGACGTGATTGGAGCAGCTTTGGCCCAACTCGGCGAAGCAGCCCGAAAACGCAAGATCGTGGTCGAAACCCAGCCCGATCTTCCTCTGGCCCCGATGGATTTTGTCCTGATCACCCAGACCCTGGTCAACCTGCTCGACAATGCGCTCAAGTACTCTCCGGCCGAGGAAGCCATTTGCATTCAGGCGCGGGCGTCCGAGCAGGATCTGGAGGTTCTGGTGGCTGACCGCGGCATCGGAATTCCACCGGGCGAAGTCGGCCGAATTTTCGAGAGGTTCCGGCGGCAATCGAGATCCGCCGTGCAGCAAGGCGCTGGTCTCGGCCTGTCTATCTGCAAAGGTTTTGTCGAGGCGCACGGCGGCCGGATTTGGGCGGAGCGGCGTCCGGAAGGCGGCTCGATATTCGGCTTTACGCTTCCGCGGTTTGCCAGGAAAGCGCCTGCGGTGGAGATGGCGAATGAACCAGCAGAAGTTGCGAGTTCTGGTGATTGATGACGAGCCGGCCATCCGGCGTTTTCTTCGCGTCTCGCTGAACGCGAACGGCTACGCGACCGTGGAGGCCGCGAGCGGCGAGGAAGGCCTGCAATTGGTCCCCTCCGTGCGGCCCGATTTGATCATTCTGGATCTCGGTTTGCCCGGAATCAGCGGGACCGAAGTCGCACGCTCCCTCCGGGAGTGGAGCCAGACGCCGATTATCGTCCTCTCCGTGCGAGAGCAGGAAGCCGACAAGATCTCGGCGCTCGACGCCGGCGCCGACGACTATCTGACCAAGCCCTTCGGCATGGGAGAGTTGCTCGCCCGAATGCGCGCCGCCCTGCGGCGAGCCGCCGCGCACGAAAATGGGCCCATTTTCAGCACCGGCGACCTTTGGGTCGATCTGCCGCGGCGCGAAGTGCGGTGCGGCGAGCACAAAGTGCAGCTCACTCCCACCGAGTACGACCTGCTCAAGGCGCTGATTGCGCACGCCGGAAAAGTCCTCACGCACCGCCAGCTCGTCAAAGAGGTCTGGGGCGGCGTCTCTTATGAAGACGAGCTCCATCTGCTGCGGGTCAACATAAGCAATCTGCGCCGCAAAATCGAGCCCGATCCTACACGCCCCCGCTATGTGGTCACCGAGCCCGGCGTGGGATACCGCCTGCATACCGATTCCTGACCCCCGGTGAAAACACCTCCGGCATAAATCAGGGGCCGCCAACGTGGAAGTCTGCCTGCGCCCGCTTCTTCCCCGCCGCATGTCTGCAACTCCTTGCTCTTGATTTTTTCTTGACCCGCCCTCGCGGGTTTTTGATCCCTTCTTTATGCGACTTTCCTTAAATTGGATGTGTTGGTTTCCGCGGGTTGAATTCGCAGCAGGAAAGACGGGAGGAATGGGACGTGAACGGGCTTTGCCTGCGCAATACGCCGGACAATCTGTCTCCGGACGTTCCCGACGAGGAAGTGTTAGCGCGCGTGCGCTCCGGGCAGACCGAGTTCTATGAAATCCTGATGCGCCGCCACAGCCCGCAGCTCCGGCGCGTGGCTCGCCGGATCCTTCAGAACGATGCGGACGTCGAGGATCTCATGCAAGAGGCTCACTTCAATGCGCTCCGTCATCTTGATCAGTTCGCCGGCCGCTCGAGTTTTTCCACCTGGCTCATCCGAATCGCGATACACGGCGCGATGACCAAGCTGCATCGTCAACCGCGATTTCTGGATCTCGATTCTCCGCCTCTCAGCGCCAATGCCGGGATGCTGCTGGCCTCGCGAGGACGTGATCCGGAAAAGCAGGTTCTCGACCGGGAACTGCGCCGCTTGCTGCGGCTCGCTCTGGACTCGTTGCCGCGCAGGTACCGTTCGGTTTTCGAGCTCCGGGAAATTGAAGGCATGAATACGGCGCAAACCGCTGCGCTTCTGCGGATCAGCGAAACCTGCGTCAAAACCCGCCTGCACCGCGCCAAGAGCCTGCTCCGGTCCAAGTTGAAAAGGCGCTTGGCGCCTGCCCGCGGAGCCCACAAATCGTTCCACTGGCCGCGGTGCCTGGCTGCCTAAGCGCATTTCGGCTCCCGATCTCCAACAGTCCCAGCGTTGCCGCTCGTCCTCGCTGTTCCCTCGAGACGCAATCTTTGTCTATGTCTCCGGTAACGCGGAAGCCTTCTGGGGCATCCAAAACAGAGGGCCGGAATTTCTTTGGAGTGGAGGCGGTTCCGTGCGGCGAGTGGAGAAGCAAGCGAAGGAAATTTTAGTCCTTTTTCTAGTCGCGGCGATTCTGGCGCCGGGGCTGCTGGTGGCTCAGTACCCGCCTTATGGAACGCCGCCCCCGCCGTCTCCCTACGGACCTCCTCCGCCTCTGCTCCCGGCCGCCGAGTTGGATCGCCTGGTCGCCCCTGTCGCGCTCTATCCCGACCCGCTGCTGACCCAAGTCCTCACCGCTTCCACGTTTTATGATCAGATTCCCCAGGCCGCTACGTGGGCCGACCAACACTCCTATTTACACGGGGACCAGCTCGCGGCCGCCATCTCTGCCGACAATCTTCCGTGGGATCCGAGCGTGATCGCGCTGCTCCCGTTTCCCTCGGTACTCGGCATGATGGCGCGCGATATGGCGTGGACCACGCAGTTGGGCAACGCGTTTTTGTCTCAGCCGGGGGCGGTAATGGATGCCGTCCAGAGATTGCGCCAGCAGGCTCTCAGTTACGGCTACCTCGTCAACGGTCCGCAGGTCCAGGTTGTGAGATCCGGGCCGTATATCGAGATTCTGCCCGTCAGCCCCGGTGTGATCTGCGTTCCCGTCTACAACCCCGCCGTTGTTTTTGTGCCGCGAAGGCCGGGGTTGCATGTGACCATCTCGTTCGGCGCGGCTGTCCTCGTGGGAGCCTCCCGGCCCTGGGGCTGGGCAGAGCCGCACTTTGTCTGGCCCTCTCGCACGATCATCATTGACAATCACCCTTGGCAGCGCACGTGGGCCAATCGCCGCGAATACGTTCATCCGTATCGCATCGCGCCGCTGCCGGCGGCGCGACGCGGCCCGCCCGTCGAGCGCCATGAGCTGCGCGGCCGCGCCCCGGCGGAAAAGGGCCACGCCGATCGCGGCCAGAATGGGCGCGATCGCGGCCACGAGGACGAAGATCGCCGCCGCTAGCCGTTTTCCCCCTCCGCAGCGCCGCGGCCCGGCTGAAATTCTCTCCTCGCTGGCCGAGCCGCCTCGTCCAGACTTCCGCAATATGACGAGGCGCCGCGCCTCCCGAGCCCGCCGGCTAATCCACACCCGGGCGGTGGTACTAAGATGAGGAGATGCCTGAAAATCCTGCCCGGCTATTCCTGATTGATACGTTCGGCCTGATTTTTCGCGCCTATCATGCCCGCGCCCGCACGGGAGCGCCTGCCATGCGCACGCGCTCCGGCATGGCCACCGAGGCCGTTTACATTTTCAACAACATGCTTCGGAAGATCCTGGCCGAGCACCATCCGGAGTATGTCGTCGCCGTGTTCGAAAGCCTGGCGCCTACATTTCGCGATGAGATTTATGACCAGTACAAAGCGAATCGCGCCACTACGCCCAGCGAGCTGCTCCAGCAGATCCCCTATATCCGCCGCCTGCTCGCCGCCTTGGGCATCCCCGTCATCGAGCATGACCGCTTTGAAGCCGACGACGTGATCGGCGCTCTCGCCCGCTGCTCCGCCGCCAAGGGCCTCGAAGTCTACATAGTTTCGAGCGACAAGGACCTCCTGCAATTGGTCGGTGACCATATCTTCGTTCTCGACCCATCCAAGGACAACCTCATCTATGACGATCGCAAGGTCGAGGAGTATATGGGTGTGCTTCCCGGCTTCGTCGCCGATCTGCTGGCCCTCAAGGGCGACGCCGTCGACAACATACCGGGCGCCCCCGGGATCGGAGACAAGGGCGCGCGCGAGCTCGTAAAGCGCTTTGGAACCGTCGAGCAGATCCTCGACCACGCCGCTGAGGTCGAACGAAAAACCTATCGCAACAGTTTGCTCGAGAACCGCGATCGCATCCTTCTCAGCAAGAAGCTCGCGGTCGTGGATACCAGCGTCCCGGTCCAGCTCGACCTGGAGGCGGTCAAGCCGGCGCCCATAGACCTTGCCAGGCTCTCCGCGCTTTATGGCGAGCTCGAGTTTCACAGCCTTCTCAAAGATCTTCCGCCGGTTCCCCAGGCCCCTGCCGATTACGCCGGCCTCGAAACCGAAGAGGAGGTGCGGGCCTGGCTCGGCGACGCCCCTGCGCGCGGCGCGACCGTGGCCCTGTCGCTGGACCCGCTGTCCGGCGCGGAGCAGATCCAGGGCTGCCGCGTCGGCATTTCCGTTCGCGAAGCCGAGGCGCGGCTTGCGCCCTTGCCCGCGGTTAGAAAATTGCTCGAGGACGCCGCCGTTTCAAAGGCTGTTCACGATTACAAACGCGCCTGGGGGCTGCTCGACTCGCACGGCGTCAATCCGGCCGGCGTGAAACACGATACCCGGCTCTATACATACTTGCTCGACCCATCCCGCTCGAACTACTCCCTGGGCGAGTCCGTCTTGCGGCGCTTTGGCCGCCCCCTCGATCCCGGCCCGGCCCCCGCCGCCGACTTCACCTGGCGTCTCGCCGGGATCCTGGCCCCGGAAATCGACGCCGCCGGCTTGCGCGAGGTCTACGAAAACGTCGAGCTGCCGCTCGCGCCGGTTCTGGTGCGGATGGAGCGAGCCGGCGTCGCCATTGACCTCGGCGTGCTTTCCCGGCTCTCTGCCGAGATGGAGCTCCGCCTCAGCGCTCTCACCGCCGAGATTCACCGGCTGGCAGGCCGGGAGTTCAATATCAATTCACCGCAACAATTGAGCAAGGTTTTGTTTGAAGATCTCAAGCTGCCCATGGCCGGCCGCTCCAGCAAGACGAAGGCTCCCTCTACCGCCGCGGCCGTGCTCGAGGCGCTGGCCCCCGATCACGAGATCGTCAGAAAGATTCTGGATTACCGCGAGCTGGCCAAGCTCAAGGGCACTTATGTGGACGCTTTGCCCGCCCTGGTGAATCCGTCCACCGGCCGGCTTCACACCACCTTTGATCAGTGCGGCTCGGCCACGGGCCGCCTCTCTTCGGCTGATCCGAATCTGCAAAACATTCCCATCCGCACGGAATTGGGCCGCCAGATCCGCGCCGCCTTCATCCCCCGGCCCGGCTGGAGGCTGGTCGTCGCCGACTACTCCCAAATCGAACTGCGCGTGCTGGCTCACGTTTCCCAGGATGCCGTTCTGATTCAGGCTTTCCGCAGCGGCGAGGATATCCACACCCGCACCGCCGCCGAGGTCCTCGGCGTTCCGCCTTTGCTGGTGGGCCCCGAAGAGCGCCGCCGGGCCAAAGCCATTAACTTCGGAATCGTCTACGGGCTGAGCGCCTTCGGCCTGGCCGCCCAGCTCGGCATTTCCCGGACCGACGCCCAGCGCTACATCGACGGCTATTTCTCGCGCTATGCGGGCGTGAAAAGATATATCGACTCCGTCATCTCCGAGGTCCGGCGGACCGGGTTCACGCGAACGCTGTTCGGCCGCCGGCGCGCCATTCCCGATATCAACTCGCCCAACCCTCCCGCGCGGAATTTCGCCGAACGCACGGCGGTCAATTCGCCCATCCAGGGCGCCGCCGCCGACCTCATCAAGCTCGCCATGATCTCCATTGACCGGCGCTTGCGCCAGGAAAAATTCCGGGCCGAGATGGTGTTGCAGGTCCATGACGAGCTGCTGTTTGAGGCGCCCCCGGAAGAGGTCGATTCCCTGGGATCTCTGGTCAAGCACGAGATGGAATCGGTGCGGAAGCTCGACGTGCCCCTGCT
>DASREK010000224.1:0-4956 GCA_035652135.1 Bryobacterales bacterium
ACGATCTGTGGCTGGAGTGCTGCATTGGGCCGCTGCCCGCCAGCCGCACCCGCATATAGAAAATCACGCTCACCGGGTGCTCTCCATAATAGCGCTGGATCACCGCCGGCACGCGATACAGAGTAACGTTGGCCCCAAAACCCGTGGTGAGGCCCGGTAGGAGCGAGACATCGCGCGTGTAGCCGAGCGTATAAGGGATTATCCGAAAGGTCGATCCGGCGGTCTCTTCGAGACGGTCTCTGAGCTGAGGCTGCGCTTGGAAAAGTTCGTCTTTGTCGACCATCTCGACCCGGCCCGTCAGATAGTTTGTGTGTCGGAACTGGTAAACCGATTCGAGCAGATAGGAATTGGTGTTGCGCTGCGCGACGGTCTTGTGGTTTCGCCCCCAGATGAGGCTTGTCGCCCAGCAACCGCCGGTCAGCGGCTTGTTGTAAGTGAGCGACGCGGTCGCGCGGACCACGTCATCGGGCTCAAGAATCTCGGGGTGATGCAGGCGTCCTACGGAGACCTGTCCGCTCCAATTAGGAGCCGGATTGACCCAGGCCCGGACCGCCCAGGAGTCGATGGCTCCGTGATCGATGTTCCAACGATTCTCGTTGGGCTCTGCGCCGTGAAAACCGCTGGCTTCCCAGCGAAAAATCCCGCGCGTAAGGCTGGCGGTAACCACTTCATTAGCGATGTGGGTAGAATCCTGCCAGTGATGAGAGAGCGGAGCTTGCGGCAGTTCCGCCGCCGAGACTCGATGCGGGAAGGCCGCCGGCCCCAGCGCTGGATCGCCCACAGGGGCCAGGTACAAGTTCAAAACACTCTTTTCTCCGACGGGCCGGCGATATTGGACGCTGCTCTCCATGATGAAATCGTGCGGATGCTGGCCGTCAACGATTGGCTTGCCAAACGCGGTTTCTCCCGTTTGAAACAGCTCCGGATAGCGACGATCGGTTACGGTCGCCGGATCGAGACTCAGCATCAGGCGGAATTGGATGCTGCCGCGCCCCGCCTGGTGTTCGGCGCTGCCCATAAACCAGTTCATGGATGCGAACTTGTCGCCGCCTCGCGGTCCGGTTTGCTGGATATCGCTGATAAAAGCTACGCCGTGAAACAGGAAGTCCCATCTGCCGATGCGCGCCTCCATCATGTTCATCGGCGACGAAGCCGGATTGGCGCTCGTTCCGGAAGCCTGATCCATCGCGGAAAGGCTCACCGGATCCCCGTTGGCGCCGGGGCTGTGCGTCGTCATGTGGCTCATGTCGTGCCCGGCCATTTGGCCCATGTCGTGGCCGGCGTGTCCTGGCATATCGTGCTGCGCGAGGACGGGTAACGCGCCTGCGGCAAGCCACAAGAAACAGAGAGCTCGCATCCTGAATGCCTTGTGCATAGGAAAACAATCCTTCCATGTAGAATCCCTGCGTCCTGGCGGGCGGCGTCGTTTCGGAAAGGCCCGCAGGATGTTCAACCAACGCGGCTGGCATCCTCGTCGCCCTGTCAAAAAAAGGCTTTCCCGCAGGTCATACGGGCGAAGGCTTTTCCTAAGGATGCCTTGGGGCGAGGCCGGGCTAAATTCTCAATACACTGATTCGAGGTAAATAAGGCAGGCCGGCCGAGAGAGCTCTCTCAGCCGGGAATGAAGCACTCCCCGAAGGCGCGCCTTCCAAGGGATGCGACGGCGCGGCGACGGAGTAAGGCGCGGGAACAGTCTTGGGAATAATCGAAGCAGGGAGCCAGTTTCCTCCTATCCAGACACCCGGGACGCAAGAGGAGCCGCCGGCGGGGGACTGTTTGGAATGCGGCGCCGGGGTGTTGTGGTGGCAATCCGTCCTGTTGTCGCGCAAGGGCTCGTGGCCGCGGGAAACGCACTGCCGCGCGGAGCACCCCGTAGCGCACTGAGCGCCCCGGTACATCAGCGCGGACGTTGAGAACACCAACAGAAAAGCCATCCACCGGCCCATAATCGTAACGATAGCTCAGTTTCGAAAATGCGGCAACAGGGCTCGGAAGAACACCGCATCCCATCCGGCGAATGCGGATCATTTGATCTCCACGAAATCCCGCACGGCGGGCAGGCGCCTGCGGCGTCCTCAAACTGTTCTGAGAATCCCACATCGGTGTATCCTGCGATAATGGCCGGGCTGGCAGCGGCGCGGCCACGCACATGAACGCACGGCCACTTATCCACGCCATTTCCTTGGTTCCCATGACGCCCGCTCAAAGGAGTCGGCTGGAGCGGTTGGGGAACCTTTGCTACTTTGACGCTGTTCTCGGGGACTCACATCTGATCGAGAAGTGCAGGGGCGCCGAAATTCTGGTGATTACGCCGCGGCTACACATGGATATCGTCCCAGGTTTGGACCGCTGCCGGTTCATTTCCGTTCAGGGGGCGGGCACGGACGCACTGAATGTCGCAGCCGCCCGGCAGAGGGGCATTCTCGTTTCGAACGTTCCCGATTTTTGCGCCGATGCCGTGGCCGAGCATGCCTTCGCTTTGTTGCTGGGCGTGGCGAAGCGGATCGAGGAAGGACGATCCGTGCTGCAAGGGGGGAAGTGGCGGACCGCCCTTGCTTACGAGACCGTCGGCCTGAAGGGAAAAACGCTTGGCCTGTTCGGACACGGCAAGATCGGGAGGCGCATCGCCGATATTGGCCGAGCCTTTGGCATGAACGTGCTGTTCACGACCCGCAGCCCGCTGTCCACGCCTTTCCAGCAGCTATTGGCGCAAAGCGATTTTCTCGTCATCGCCGCCCCGGCCACTCCGGAAACCCGCGGACGTTTCAGCGCTCCGGCATTCGCGGCTATGAAGCCCGGTGCAATTCTTGTCAATGTGAGCCGGGCCGCACTGGTGGATGAAAGCGCCCTGCTCGCAGCTCTCGATGCAGGCCGGCTGGCTGGGGCGGCGCTCGACGTATTTTCGATTGAGCCGCCGCCCCCCGCTGACCCGGTCCTGCGCCATCCGCGCCTCCTGGTGAGTCCCCATGTCGCCTGGGGAACCCAGGATGCCGTCTGCCGTCTCGTGGATCTGAGCATTGCCAATGTCGAAGCCTTTCTGGCGGGATCCCCGGTGAACCTGGTCTCCGCCTAGCGGCGCCAGCGCCTGCTGGCCGTTGCTGAACGTGGAGAGTTTGTGACATATACGGCGCCGCAGACTGGCGTTTCCACCTGAGCTCCGCTATCATCGCTGCTTCGTGAAAATCAGAAACCGGGTCCTCACACTCCTCTTCTCGCTCACCGTGATCACTTATCTGGACCGCGTGTGCATCGGCACAATGGCTGGACTCATATCCCGGGATCTCGGCCTCACGCCCCAACAAATGGGAGCGGTGTTCAGCGCTTTCATCCTCGGCTACGTGCTGTTTGAAGTTCCGGGCGGCTGGCTGGCCGACCGGTATGGGGCCCGGTTGCTGCTGCCGCGTATCGTGGCCTGGTGGTCGCTGTTTACCGCGGCGACCGCTTTCGCCTGGAACTTCACGAGCATGGTCGTAATCCGTTTTCTGTTTGGGGCGGGAGAAGCCGGCGCATTTCCAGCTTGCTCGACGGTGGTTTTGCGGTGGTTTCCCAAATCGGAGCGCGGGCGCGCGAACGGCCTGCTGTTGATGGGAAGCCGCCTGGGAGGGGCCGTAGCCCCGGCGCTGGTAATCGCCCTGATGCGCAGTTTCGGCTGGCGCAAGGCGTTTTTGGCTTTCGCCGCTTTCGGAATCGTCTGGGGCGTTATCTGGTTTTGGTGGTACCGCAACGAGCCCGAAAAGCACCGGTCGGTGCGCGCGGAAGAGTTGCGGGAGATCCGCGGCGATGCGGGGATTCCAACGGCCGCTTCGCTGCCGTGGAAGCAAATGTGGCGCAGCCGGAATCTTTGGGCTCTGTGTGCGATGTATTCCGGATACACATACGGCCTCTACTTCTACCTGACTTGGCTTCCAACATATCTTCGCCAGCAGCGCGGCATGTCGTGGGCGGGCGTCGGCGTCGGGGCCGCTTTGCCGCTGCTCATGGGGGCGGCGGCCAACACGGCCGGCGGATATTGGACCGACTCTCTCGTAAGGCGCTTCGGCCTGCGCTGGGGGCGCCGGATTCCGGCCATCTCAGGGCTGCTGGCCTCGGCCGTCCTGTTGGCCGCGGCCGCCTTGACGCCCGCGAATGCGCCCGCGGTCGCTGCTCTAGCCGCTAGCTTCGGCGCCGCGGATTTGATTGTTGCCGTCTGCTGGGCCACCTGCATCGACCTAGGCAAGCAGAATGCCGGGGCCATTGCCGGCGTGATGAATTCCCTCGGCCAGATCGGGGGTATGATTTCACCCTTCCTGTTGGGCTGGCTTTTCGAAAAATCAGGGTCCTGGACCCTGCCTCTTCTGATATCGGCGGGTTACTATGCCGCCAGCGCAGCGCTATGGCTCGTCATCGATCCCGAGGACGATCGATACCTGGCGGCCTCGTGAGCCGCGCTCCGCGGAGCGGCCGCCCCGGCGCAGCGTGTTTGTGGTCCTGCATCCGCGTGGGCTGCGAGTGCAAGGCGTGCTTCGCGAGCTGCGGAATTATGGATCCGGCCATCCTTCCCGGGAAATGCGGCGATGGCAGCCGCCCTCCCGGTTTGCTATATTTGTGTTTCCACCAGTCGAATGTTTCTCGCCGCGGGTTGCTTCAGGGGTCGCGCTGTGCGCGGTAGCCAAGCCTCATGACCCTCGCCCCTATTGACTACCTGATTCTCGCCATCTATTTTGCCTTCGTACTAGGCATTGGGTATTGGCTCCGCGCGAAAGTGCATTCGAGCGAGGAGTTTTTTCTCTCCGGCCGGTCGATTCCCTTGTGGATCACCGGCCTGGCCTTCGTGGCAGCCAACCTAGGGGCGCAGGAGGTCATCGGCATGTGCGCCTCCGGCGCCAAGTATGGCATCATGACTGCCCATTTCTACTGGCTCGGAGCCGTTCCGGCCATGGTTTTCGTGGGTGTTTTCATGATGCCGTTTTACTACGG
>DASREK010000225.1:0-3427 GCA_035652135.1 Bryobacterales bacterium
TTCCCGCCCGGTGGTTGAGTTCCCCATCCCGGCGTGTGAGCCGGAGGGCGCCTTGCCGGAAGGGGACTTCGTTCTGGCAAGCCCGATTGCCGGTTGGACGGCCAAACAGTGGCCTGCCTCCTATTACGCGCACCTCGCCGGTTTGTTGCAGCGGCGTTTCGGATGGCCGCTGGTGATCAATTGCGCCCCCGGCCAGCAAGAGATTGCGGGAGAAATCATGAGCCAGGCGCCGCGTGGTTCCTGTGTTCAGAACGTCGGCTCGGTGGCCGGTCTGATTGGAGCCACGCGTCTGGCGCGCGCGGTCATCGGCTCGGATAGCGGCCCCACGCATTTGGCCGCACTCATGGGCAAGCCGGGCGTCGCGCTGTATGGCCCCACAGATCCCGCCCGCAACGGCCCCTACGGTTCCGGCTTCGCCGTCCTGCGGGCGCGAAACGCACAGACGACCCATGAACGCGCCAAGGTGATCTCCGCCAGCATGCGCGCGCTCGATCCGGAACGCGTATTCCAGGCACTTGAAACACAGCTCGCACAGCATTCCGTGTTGGAGTCACAGCGATGAAGCGATTGGTTCTCCTCTTTGTGGCCGCCGCGGCGCTTCCGGCTCAGCAAACAGGCCCCCTGCTCGACCGGCCGAGCGCCATCCAGGCGTATCAGCAAGCCGTAAATCTGATGGATGCCGCCTCCGTGGCCATTCCGGCGCTCGCGGCTGCGGGAGCGCAGTTTGTGGCAAATGCCAGGCAAGATGCTGCCGCGCTCGAAACCAGCGCCCTCTACAACAACAGCGCCGTGCTCTATCGGCTGCTTACCAATCTCCGCATCTATCTGGACCTGTCCGACGCGCTTCCCAAACCGAATCCGTTCGCCGAAGACGCCCGGAAGCAGTTGGCTTCCTTGCGGGACATCCACGACCGTCTGGAGGCTCATTTCCGGGCGGTCCTCGAGAGCAAAGAACAGCAGTTGCGCAGCCCGGATCGCGAGAATGTAAGCCGCTACGCCGAGGCCAACCGTTCGCTTGGCCCGCCCCGCCCGAACGAAAACCGTGTGGTGTTTTTGGGCGACTCTATCACCGATGCCTGGCGTCTGAACGAATATTTCCCGGATAAGCCCTACATCAACCGGGGCATCGGAGGGCAGATCACAGGGCAAATGCTCGGGCGGATGAAGGCCGATGTCATCGACCTGAAATCCGTTGCGGTGCTGATCCTGGGCGGCACGAATGACATCGCGCGCGGGATACCGGCGGCGGCGATTGAAAACAATTTTTCCATGATCGCCGACCTGGCCGTCGCCAATCACATCCGCCCGATCTTTGCCTCTCTGTTGCCGGTAAGCGACTATCACAAAGACCAAAATCCTGACTATGAAAGGACCAAATTGCGCCCGCCGGCCGTCATTCGCGAGATCAACGCCTGGCTAGAGGCGTTCTGCAAACAGCACGGCTTCACCTATTGCGACTACTTTACGGCGGCCGCAGACTCACAAGGCTTTTTCCGGTCTGACTTTTCCGATGACGGCCTGCATCCTAATGCTGCCGGCTACCGCGCCATGGGTCTCATCGCACAATCGGCGATCAACCGGTCCCTGGCGCCTCCGCCGAAACGCAAAGGGAAGAGATCGGCGGGGTAAATCAGCCGCCGGGTTCACAGAGCGTGGGCTCGCCGGATGTCGTCCGCCGAACGGCTCCTTCACGGCGGGCTGTAGCCTCAGGCGTCGCCCACAGACGACCAAGCGCTATGACGATTTTCATTGCAGGCGGCACGGGCTATATGGGACAGTCGCTGATTCCGAGACTTTTGGCGCAAGGCCATTGTGTGAGAGCGCTGGTTCGGCCAGGCTCGGCGATGAAACTGCCGGCAGGCTGCCAGCCCGTAACCGGCGACGCGCTTGACAGCGCCTCTTTTCAAGATCAGGTATCCGGCGCCGATGCTTGGGTCCATCTTATTGGCGTCCCTCGGCCCAACCCGTCAAAGGCAGCCGAATTCCGCACGGTCGACTTGGCTTCTGTTCAGGCGGCGGCGCAAGCGGCTCAGGCCGGCGGCATTGCGCATTTCGTGTACGTGAGCGTTGCCCAGCCGGCTCCGGTCATGAAGGCATATGTCGCTGTGCGGGCCGAATGCGAGAACGCGATTCGAGCAGCCGGCCTGAACGCAACATTTGTTCGCCCCTGGTACGTGTTGGGCCCTGGGCATTGGTGGCCCTTGGCGCTCTTGCCTTTCTATAAGCTCGCTGAAATCGTTCCCTTCACCCGGGAAACCGCGCAGCGCCTGGGATTGGTAACCCGGAGCCAGATGACTGCCGCGCTGGCTTGGGCCGTGAACCACCCGTGCCAGGGAATTCGGATCCTTTCGGTACGCGAGATTCGAACCTGCCCGGAAAATATGTAGCGCAGGCTTCGAGCCGCGATCCCGTTTTTTCCAGACGTTCGCGGTCATTCCCATTCGGGCTTGGTATAAAAGAGTGAGATCCAGGAGCCGGAATATGTGGAAATGCAGAGTCCCGCCCGCCGCTCGCCGCCTGTTGCCCATTGTACTGTGCATGCTGACGCCGGCCGTTCCTGGGGCGGCGGCCGAAAGTGCGCTGTCCTCACTGCCCGGAGCGCCGCCGTTCGACTCGCAACTTGCAGAGAAAATACAAGCTGCGTGGGCCGCCAAGCCGGCCTCTTACCGCCCCCGCACGCGCCACTTGCGTCCCGACGGCTCGCCGCTGTACACGAATCGCCTTTTTCTCGAAACCAGCCCCTATCTGCTGCAACATGCGCACAACCCAATCAATTGGTATCCGTGGGGCGCAGAGGCGTTTGAAACAGCAAAGAAGCTGGGGCGTCCGGTATTTCTGAGCATCGGGTATTCCACCTGCCACTGGTGCCACGTGATGGAGGAGGAGTCATTTGAAGACGAAGTCATTGCCCGCTATCTCAATGAGAATTACGTCGCGGTGAAAGTGGATCGCGAGGAGCACCCGGATGTTGACGCGGTGTACTTGAGCGCCCTCCAAAACCTGACCGGCAGCGGCGGCTGGCCCATGACCCTCTGGCTCACCCCCGAGCGCCAGCCCTATTTCGCCGGCACCTATTTTCCACCCCGCCATCGTCCCGGCGTCAGCGGACTGCTTTCCCTGCTGCGGTCGCTGAAAGAGGTCTACGTGAACGAACCGGCGAGCGTGACCGGGCAGGCCGCGCGCATCACTTATGGGATCCAACAGTCGTTCACACTGAAATCCGGCGTGGGCCAGCCGCAAACCAGCATTATCTATCGCGCGGCGAACTTCTATGCGGCCGAATTTGACGCTCAGTACGGCGGAATTTCGGAATCTCCCAAATTTCCCAGCAGTCTTCCCCTCCGCTTCCTGCTCCGCTACCAGCGCCGCACCGGAGATGAGCAGGCGCTCCGGATGGTGACTCTCACGCTCGAAAAGATGGCGGCTG
>DASREK010000226.1:0-12876 GCA_035652135.1 Bryobacterales bacterium
ATCCCGCCCGGTGATCACCGGCGTGCGGCTTACGATGTACCAGTTCTCCGGAGACTGCTGGCCGGCGTCTCCCCGCTCGACGGAACGCAACACTTCGCTGTTTTCCGGCAGCACGCCGCCGTGCGAAGCCAGCGCCGCGTCGACTGAAGGATAAGGCCCGCCCAGCACCTGCTTCAGCTCCAGCAGGGCTGTGGTCTGCATGATTTCCTTCACCCGAGCCGGGTCATCCACGCCGGGCAATTGCACCAGAATCCGGTATTCATCCGGCCCGCCATAGGGCTGGATCGTCGGCTCGGTCAGACCCAGGCCGTTGATGCGGCTGTCGATGGTGCGCAGCGACTGCTGCACCGTATCCTGCTTGAGCTGGCTCAGCGCCGCTGGCTTCATGTTCAGGCGCCAGGAAGTCGAGTCGATCGGCGTATAGAGCCATTCCGGGAAACGGTCTTCAATCAGCGCCTTGAAGTCGCTCGACCGCTCGGACGGGATCCCGCGGACGCGGATTTCTATACTATCGGCCTGCTCGATGGTCTGCGGATCATTGCGGTCGATGGAAGTGTAAGTGATGTTCTGCCGGTTCAGGTCGGTCCGGAGTTGCTCGATCACCTGATCCGCGGTGGCGCGGACGGCGTCCTGCACCTGCACCTGTAAGATCAGATGCGACCCGCCCTTCAAATCAAGACCGAGGTGGATGCGCTTTTGTAAGTTGCCCAGCAGTTCGGCCTTCGAACGCGGCACCTCGATGACGCCGTAAATACAGCCGAGCACAACCACCAGGATGAAAATGGCTTTATAGAGAAGGCTTCGCGACATGGTTTATAAATACTACTTTTTCTCCTCGCCGACGATCGTAGAAACCGCGCTCCGGGCGAACAGCAGCTTCACGTTGTCGGGTTTGACCCGCAGAACGATGGTGTTATCGTCGTTGAGGCCGACGATCGTGCCGACGATGCCGCCGCTGGTGAGCACCTGATCCCCGTTCTTAAGAGCTTCCAGCATCTGTTTCTGCTTTTTTTGCTTTCTTTGCATGGGGAGAAACAGCACCAGGTAGAAAACAACAAAGATTAGAATGAAAGGCAGGAATTGTCCAAGGCCAGGCGCCGAAGCCGGCGCCTGCAACAGAGCTGCGATGGCAGACACAATCATGATTCCAAATTCTGTTCCGCGCGCGTTTTTTAAGACAT
Organism: Bryobacterales bacterium; assembly: GCA_035652135.1. Taxonomy (GTDB): domain Bacteria; phylum Acidobacteriota; class Terriglobia; order Bryobacterales; family JACQDG01; genus DASREK01. The sequence goes on from DASREK010000226.1 coordinate 1,182, forward strand.
ACCGCGACCGGGATGCCGCTACTGCTCGTCCACCGTCTGATAACTAAATGAGTTCAGGAGAGTCGGCAGGTTTCCAAGCATTATAGACTGCCTGATTCGCCGCAGCCTGTCAAGGTACGCTCGTACATTATGATAACTCGCCAGGACCGAAAAAGTGATTTCCCCGCTGAGGAACAAATGGCGGAGGTATGCGCGCGAGTACCGGGCGCAGGTACGGCATGGGCAATCCTCATCGACAGGCCGGGGGTCGTTCCGGTACTTCTGGTGCTTAATAATGAGGCGGCCCCGGCTGGTGAACAAGTAGCCGTTTCGAGCGTTGCGCGTCGGCAGGACGCAATCCATCATGTCTACGCCCCGCGCCACGTATTCGCCTAAATCCTCCAACAAGCCCACCCCCATGCAGTAGCGGGGGCGGTCCCGAGGAAGAATTTCCTCTGTCGCTTCCACCATTTCCAGGCTGACGGTGCGCGGTTCACCCACCGAAAGCCCCCCGATGGCGTATCCGTCGGCATCCAGTTCCAACAGCCGTTCGGCGCACTCGCGGCGAAGATCCGGGAACATCGACCCTTGTACGATCGGAAAGACGGCCGGCGGACGCTCCCGTCCCTGGCGGCGGGCATGGGCCAGTCCTTGCCGTGCCCACCGTACCGTACGTTCCATGGACCGGCGGGCGTGCTCGTGCGTGGTAGGGTATTCGGTGCACTCATCCAAAACCATGCGGATGTCGCTTCCCAGGGCCGCTTGAATATCAAGCGCGGATTCGGGCGTGAGATGGTGTTCGGCCCCGTCGAGGTGAGAGCGGAAGATCACCCCGTCGTCGTTGATTTGCCGCAGCGAGCTGAGGCTGAAGATCTGGTAGCCCCCGGAGTCGGTAAGCACCGCGTTCGGCCAACTCAGAAAGCGATGCAGCCCGCCCATCTCGGCGACCAGTTCGTGCCCGGGCCGGATCAACAAGTGATAGGTATTGGCCAGTATGATTCGAGCCCCGAGTTCCTCGAGCATATCCTGGGTGAGCGCTTTTACCGCTCCCAGAGTCCCCACCGGCATGAACACTGGCGTTTCCACGATGCCGTGCGGCGTGTGGAGCAAGCCGGCCCGCGCTCGTGTGTGCGGGCATTCCCGGACCACTTCAAAACGCACTGCCCGCTCGGTCATCCTTACAAGGCCCGAAAAACGACAATGTAGAGCATCCACGGAGCCAGCACAATGACAAGCGCGGTGGTTTTGCTTTTCCCGCTCAACCGGGAGACCCCGAGCGTAAGCAGAGCGATAACCCAAAAGGAGAACAGATCCAAGCTGGCCCCGATGTCGTGCAGCCTGCGCTGCTCCTGCGGCGAAAACAGAAAGCTGAGATTGGAGAGCGGCACGATGTTATCAAAGTCAACGGATTCGGGATCTTTTAAAAGCAAAACGGGAATCGCTATCAATGTGCTCAACGTAGCCGGCAGCCAGGAATGCGCCACAATGCCTGCCATCTGCGCAAAACGAGTCCGCGTGTCACCCACCGCCCGGACGAGCACCAGCAAGACGCCGCTGGCGCTGAGCAACCCGGCCGCGGGCCCGAACATCGCTCCGGCGATGGCCGCATACGCATTCAGCCGGCTGGCCCGGTCGATAGCCGCTTCGCGCTCCTCTTCGGGGAGTTGCTGAAGGCGGGAGTCCGCCTGGATTTTCTGATCGAGGCTTCTCTCGATTACCCCACGTTCGAAGGCAACCGTTGTAGCGAGAATGGTTATGACGGTAGTAAGCAGGAGCGCCGATAAAAAACGTGGGTTGCTCGCCAGAAAATCCATGGTCTCGACAGGCGAGAAAAAGACGTCGATGAGCGGCATCCGCCGCTCAGCCGCAGCCGCAACGGCCAATTTTTTTCCTTTAGGGCCGAAGTCAGACATGGACGCCAAGTGTAATCCGCCGGGGCCGGCTGCGGCAAGCTCTCCGTACGAGGCCAAGCGCGTCTTTCGAGCAACCCGGTCGGCGTAGGGCTGGCAGCAGCGCCTTTCAGTTAAAAGAGTATGCGATTCTACAAGAAGATGAGGACCACGGCGGTGAAGTGTATAGGTCAATGCGAACTCGACTCCCCTAACATGCACCTGAAATTTCACCAGGTCATCGAAAGCCGCCTGGATCAGATAGATGAAATAGTACAACGCGTCATGACCCGAGTCCGGCGGATGCCCGGTGCGCGCCGGCATCTAGAGGAAGTGACGCTGGCGCTGGCGGAAGCCGTGGCGAATGCCGTGATTCACGGCAATCGAAGCGACCCCGGGAAGAAAATCACGATCTGCGGCGGCTGCGAGAACGGCCGGACGCTGGTTCTGGTAATTACCGATGAGGGGGAGGGGTTCGATCCCTCCGGGCTTCCCGATCCTACCGTTTCGGAAAACATTTTCGCAACGCACGGGCGGGGCGTTTTTCTCATTAAGCAGCTCATGGACCAGGCGGAATATCGCAAAGGCGGCCGCCAGCTCGTGCTGCGCAAACGCCTCTCCTGAATTGACATAAAGCCCGTTTAACCTCCCTCAGCACAATTCAATTTCTATCGCCTGTGAATGTCATCCAAACAGTAATCAAGCGATTTCTTGTTAGAGGAGCTGCCGTAGCGTAAGGTAGGATGATGGCCTTGAGCGATTCCTACGTCCCGATGCGCAGGCATTCAGAACGTAAGGCACGCTCCGGTCTGGCTGTTTTCTTCGCGGTGTTGGTAGCCGGGTCGGCCTATTTCGAGCACAAGATCCTGGTTCTGGGTGGGTCTATCCAGAATCACCTGGAGATCATTTTCGCGCTGGTGTGGTGGGTGACGGTTGCATCCATTGTGGCGCGGCTGGTCATGCGTGAGTCGCCCCGTGATGTTTCCTTCCGCTGGGGTGGTTCGGTGGGGACTCGCGCCATCGCAGTCGCCACTGCAATGCCGCTTGTGGTCGGATTCACCGCCTATGGAATCGGCTGGGGCACAGGCCTGGCAGATTTCAGGGCACCTGGGCTCTCCCGCGTCGTGTTGGGAATGCACTTTACTTTTGCTGCGAACCCAATCGTGCGATTTTCGGAGTCCCTTTTAATACTGTTGGTCCTTGGCGCGCTCGACAACTTCAAGTACGCGGCCGGTGAAGAAATTGGCTGGCGCGGGTACATGTTAACCCGGCTGGCGGATTCCGGCGTCCGGGCGCCCATCTTGATAAGCGGCTTGGCGTGGGGACTGTGGCACGCACCCCTTATTTTGAGCGGGCAATATGCTTCGGGCCGGTATCCTCTCTTGTCGGTGTGTCTGTTTCTGGTCGGCATCGTGGCTGCTGCATATGTCTTTGCATGGCTGCGGTTGTCGTCAGGAAGCATCTGGCCCTGCATCTGGGCGCACGGGGCTTGGAACGCGGTGATTCAGGGCGTATTCGACAGGTCTACTTTGGGCCCCAGCGTGTGGGTGGGTGAATCCGGCGTGCTCACGTCAGTCATGCTCATTCTCTTCGCAGTTGTGCTCTACAAGGTGTGCCCTTTGGCGCGGAACACGTCGCTATCTACAGAGCCGAATTGGGCAGCGGCAGTCAGCGGAAAAACGTAGCCACTTGCGGTCAGGACGCTGCCGGCGAATCAGGAATATTCTTCCGGGCTTTGGCCCAACAAACATTGTATCTGCGGAAGTGGACTCACTGAATTCCGATTGACTGGATCCCGATGCGGGCAGGCGGCCCTTACGGGCGGGTAGGGAAAAAAGAGCGCTCGCGGTAAAAAAATTATTTTAGAGAGCTGCCCTCGCCGGCCGGCGGGCCGCGGCCGTTTCTCGGCTAACTTTCTTCGGCAGAGGCGCCGCAGGGGGCATGAGCCGCTTCACCTGATCGGAGACGCATACCGAAATCATCGGCTGGCGCGCGTTCTTAAGAATGTTGACGATCCGCCGGTAATCGTTTTCCAGGTAGATATTGCGGCCGTCGGTAAGCAGGTGCACCTCTGCACCGTTTTTGACCGACTCGAACAGCCCCTTGCCCATCTCCCGTTCCAGGAATTTCAACACGCGGCGGATCTTTTGGAGCGAAAAGCCCTTCCGCCGAAGCTCGGCGATGACGGCGACGGCGATCACCTCTTCGCGGCGATAGAGACGCCGGTGGCCGCTGTGACTGGGAGACACCACGCCCTGCTCGTCCCACCATTGCAACTGGCGCAGGCTCACTCCCGACACGCGGGCGACGTCGAGGCTCGTGTACGGCTCCCCGTTCGGTACAACCGTCATTTTCGGCTTTCTTGTTTTGAACATTCTTTACGATTCCGTTTCCGTCAGAATTGGAGCTCCCGCACTATAAACCCAACCTGACCGCCTGTCAACCTTAAATGTATTTACCAGAAAAGAAACGGGTTACCCGCCGCCTACGATCTGCACAATTTCCACAGCCGCGCCCGGTTGCAGCCGCTCTTCGTTCCAGTACGGCCGGCGCACGATGCGCCGGTCGACTTCCACGGCCACCCGATCCTCCGCCAGATCCAACCGGCGGATGAGGTCGGCTACCGTAGACCCCAGCGTAACGTTAAACTTCTCCCCATTCAGTTGGATTTCGATCTCTTGCGTCGTGCTTGCCACGTTCCTTTTGGCCTCCATTATAGTAAAACGTCTATAGTAAAACGTCGCTGGCTGGCCGTGGAAGTTTTCTTCAAGTGTTCTGGTTGACCCACACCTTTTCGGAGATGCCGCTGGTTCCGCGGAAATCTGCCCGCCGCCCGTCAAAATTTACTCGCATGCAACCGCCGGCAGGGCGGCCATTGGCCGAAACGGCACGGTGATATTTACCTTGCTGCGCGGCGCAATGATTTCCGGACAGTTGCCGCCAACACCCGCCCGCTGGCTGGCCAGCGGGGACGCCGCCTCCGGAATCCTCTTCCGGCTCGACCGGAGGCGGAGCGGGAGGGAAAAGAGTCCTGAGACGCGCACCCCTAAGTTCAGTTGCCCCGTTGAAATTTCGATGGACTTGGGCCGGCCGTCAGCGCCCCACCAGCCGCATCATGTGTTCCGGGTAGCGCGCGCCGCTTGCCGCTCCCCGGGGGGCGACTTCGTCGATGCGCGCCAGTTCGCCGGCCGAAAGATGCACCTCCAGAGCTGCGATATTCTCTTCGAGATACGAGCGCCGCTTCGTGCCGGGAATCGGAACAATATCATCGCCCTGGGCCAGCACCCACGCCAGGGCCAATTGCGATGGCGTGCAGCCCTTCTCTTTGGCGATGACCTCGATGCGGCGGACGAGATCGAGATTCTTCTGAAAATTTTCTCCCTGAAAGCGCGGCGAGTTGCGGCGATAATCATCAGGAGGAAGGTCCTCAAATTTCTTAAACCGGCCGGTCAAGAACCCCCGCCCCAGCGGGCTGTAAGCTACAAACCCGATGCCCAGTTCGCGGACAGCGGGTAAAACCTCGTCTTCGGGGTCCCGGCTCCACAGCGAGTATTCCGTCTGTAAGGCCGTGATGGCATGCTCGGCGTGCGCCCTGCGGATGGTCCGAGGACCCGCCTCCGAGAGCCCCAGATAGCGCACCTTGCCCTGCCGCACGAGGTCAGCCATCGCTCCCACCGTTTCTTCGATTGGCACATCCGGGTCGACCCGATGCTGGTAATAGAGATCAATCGTCTCGACGCCCAAGCGCCGCAGGCTGGCTTCGCAGGCCGAGCGCACATACGCGGGCTTGCCGCTCACTCCAAGCAGTGCGCCCTCGCTGCTCCGCACGATGGCGAATTTCGTGGCCAGAAAGACATCTTTCCGGCGTTCCCGAATCGCCCGGCCCACCAGCTCTTCGTTGCGTCCGAGGCCGTAGACATCGGCGGTATCCAGAAAATTGACGCCCAGATCCAGCGCGCGGTGGATGGTGGCGATGGATTCCTTGTCATCGACGGGGCCGTAAAACTCGGACATCCCCATGCAGCCCAGGCCGATCGTGGAAACCCGCGGGCCGCCCTTCCCTAAAGAACGGTATTGCATTCCTGCTCCCCCTGCTTTTGAAAGTGATTCCCAATTATCGCACCGCCCATCGCAGGGCCGCGGCGCGGGCATAACGATCCCGGCTGCTACAATGTTCATCCATGTCTTTGGTCGTGGTCGGTTCTGTCGCTTACGACGGCATTGAAACTCCCTACGGGAAGGCAGACCGCTTGCTGGGAGGTTCGGCAACTTACATCGCGCTGGCTGCGAGCTATTTCACCGCCGTCAAGATCGTGGCTGTGGTCGGTGAAGATTTCGACGGAAAGGACTGGCGGCTGCTCGAGGATCACGGAATCGATCTGCAAGGCCTGGAGCGCGTGCCGGGCAGGACCTTCTACTGGGCCGGCTCCTATTCTCCGGATTTGAACGACCGCACGACCATCACCACGGAATTGAACGTTTTCGCCGGCTTCGATCCCAAACTGCCCGAGGAATACCGGTCGGCGCCGTATCTTTTTCTCGGCAACATTCAGCCCAGTTTGCAGGACCGTGTCCGCCGGCAGATGAATCACCCGCGCCTGGTTGGCGGAGACACAATGAATCTGTGGATCCGCGAAGCGATGCGGGATTTGGCGGAAACCTTGCGCGGCTGGGATGTGCTGCTGGTCAACGACAGCGAGGCCCGCATGCTCACCGGTGAGAGCAATCTGCGCGCGGCTGCGCAGAAAATCCTCAATATGGGGCCTCACACGGTAATCATCAAACGCGGCGAGTACGGCGCCGTGCTGTTCCAGCGCGACGGATATTTCATTACTCCCGGATTTCTGCTGGAATCCGTGTATGACCCTACCGGCGCGGGCGATTCTTTCGCCGGAGGTTTTATGGGCTACCTGGCCGGCGGCGGCGCGCATCCGGCCACGCATGCGGCCTTGCGGCGGGCGGTGATCTATGGCTCAGTAATGGGCAGCTTCTGCTGCGAGGAGTTCGGCGTCCGCAGGCTGGCGCGCCTGACCCGCGCGGAAATCGATGCGCGCTACCGGGAATTCCAGGCGTTCACCCATTTTTGACGGCATTGCAAGCGGAGGGCGTTGAAGGCGGATGAAACGAAGTAATCCCTCTGCGGCCCGGGAGATTTTGCTCTGCCTGCTGTGTGCGGCGGCGGTGAGCGCGGCGTTTGTATGGTTTTGCCTGGCGCGGGGCTATACCCTCTACTACGGGGATGCCGCGGCGCACATCAATGTCGCGCGGCGCATCATCGACTCCCGCCGGCCGGGATACGAGCAACTGGGAACCGTCTGGCTGCCTCTTCCTCACGTGCTGATGCTGCCGCTGGTGCGCTCCGACTCGATGTGGCGTTCGGGCGCGGCGGGCGCGATCCCGGCGGCGCTTTGCTTTGTAGTCGGCGCGGTGTGCTTCTACGCCGCCGTGCGGCGGGCGACGGGCAGCCGGGCGGGTGCGATTACGGCGGCTGCGGCATTCGGGCTTAATCCGAACCTGCTTTACTTGCAATCAACGCCGATGACCGAGGCGGTTTTTTTCGGTTGTTTTGCGGCCGCCGTTCTTTTCTGCGCGGCATTTCAGGCCCGGCCCAGCGCGTGGCGGGCGCTGGGGGCGGGCGCGGCCGTGCTGGCCGCCTCCCTCACCCGCTACGAAGGCTGGTTTGTGATTCCCTTTTTCGCATTGTTTTTCTGGATCTCGGGTTCAGGGAAACACGCGGCAATATTCGCCGCTCTGGCCTCCCTGGGGCCTCTCTACTGGCTGGGCCACAATGCCTACATCTACAGCGACCCCCTCGAGTTTTACCGCGGCCAGTTCTCGGCGCATGCTATTTATGCGCGCGCGCTGGCCGGCGGCTTGCCACGCTACCCGGGAGATCACGACTTCCACGCCGCCTGGAAGTACTATAAAGAAGCCATGGAACTGGTCATGGGCCGCCCTTTGGTTTGGATGGCTCCGGCCGGTGCGGCGATTGCACTGATCAAGAAGTCCGCCCGGCCGCTGCTGCTGCTGGCGCTGCCGATACCGTTTTACATCCTCAGCTTGCACTCCGGCGGCACGCCGATCTTCGTTCCGAAGCTGTACCCGTACTCTTACTACAACACGCGATACGCGCTGGCCGCTCTGCCCGCCTGCGCCGCCGCGGCTGGACTGATCGCCGCGGTCTGGCCGGCATCCTGGCTGCGAGCAGCGGCCGCCGCCGCTTTGTTGACCGTGTGCCTGGGCGGATGGGTCCTTCATCCCGGCGTCAATTCGTGGATCTGCTGGAAAGAGTCCCAAGTAAATTCGGAAGGACGCCGCCTTTGGACGCGCCAGGCGGCCGAGTTTTTCCGGAGCCATTATCGGCCGGGGGACGGAGTCCTCACGGCTGCCGGCGATGTGACCGCGGTGTACCAGCAGGCAGGCCTGCGCCTTTGCGACACTCTGAGCGACGGCCCTGCGTTCGATTGGGCGGTTGCGCGTCCTGACCTGTTTTTACATGAGCGATGGGTGGCCGCGGTAGCCGGCGACACGATATCGTTCCGCGTGAACAGCCCGCAATTCGCGCGCTGGTTCGAGCCGGCGGCGCAGTTTTCGGCGCAACGAGAACCAGTGATCGAGATCTACCGGAAAATCAAATGAAAGTGCAATTCGCAAAAGCGCACGGCGATGGGAACGACTTCCTGCTGGTTCGCGGCTTAGCATGGGCGGAAGACGCGGATTATGCCGCCCTCGCGCGTGCGATCTGCGATCGCCATCGGGGGGTGGGGGCGGACGGGCTGGTTGTATTCACCGGGCCCGCCCGCATCCGCTTGTTCAATTCGGACGGCAGCGAGGCGGAACTGTCCGGAAACGGCACGCGCTGCGCGGCCGCCCTGCTGGCCGCCGACGGCGAGGCGCATTCGGCGGGCGCATCCCCGGAAGAATCTCCGGGTCAGGCAGGAGATACATTCGACATAGAAACAACAGCCGGGCGAAAGCATCTGCGGCTGCTCGCCCGGGACGGCTATCGTTTCCAATTCGAGATGAACATGGGCCGCCCCTGCTATTCGCCGGAAGAAATCGGCTGCCCGCTGGAAACGGCACTTGGAACCTGGAAGGCGACGCTGGTGAACGTCGGGAATCCGCAATGCGCCGTGCTGGTCAGCGATTTTGACTTTGCGTGGCGTGAGCTGGGCCGCGCCATAGAAGAACATCCACGGTTCCCGAACCGCACCAACGTTTCCTTTATCAAGGTCCGTGACAGCCACACGATCGAGGTCCGGTTTTACGAGCGCGGCGCCGGGCCCACGCTGAGCTCGGGGACAGGGGCCACGGGAGCTGCGATCGCCGCGATCCTGACGGGCCGCGTCCAAAGCCCAGTGCGGGTGGTTACCGAGGCCGGCAGTCTCGAACTCGACTGGAACGGCGGCGACGTGTTGCTGCGGGGGCCGGCGGAAATTACGGCTCGCGGCGAATTTTACTGGCGCAGGGGCAAAGAGACGCCGTGACAGGCTCGCTGGAGGCGCTGGACCGCCCTGTTATAGTATGGGGAGTGAAGCGGCTTCTCATCCTCCTCTGTTGCGCGACAGCCGCACTCGCCGAAACCCATTACGAAATCGACGTAGCCAGAGCGCCGCTCCACGTGCTGCTCGTCAGCATCGAAACGGATTGCCCGAAAATTGACTGCGATTTCCAAATGCCCGTTTGGAACGCTCTGTATCAGATCCGGGACTTTGCGCAGTTTGTAAACCGGTTTGAAGCCGCCGGGACGGCCGGAAAGCCGGTCGTCTACCGCATGCTCACTCCCTCGCTGTGGAGAGTAAAAGCGGCTCCGGGCGAGCACGTCCGGATCCGCTATGAGTATTTCGCCGATTCTCCCGGCCCCTTCGGCTGCTCGGCCAGCGCCCGGCACGTTTTTCTAAATTTCGCGCAGATCCTCATGTACCCGGTCGGCCGGCTGCGCGAGCCGGCCAGCGTGGCGTTCCGGAATGTCCCGGCGGCATGGAAGATTGCCGTCGAACTGCCGGAAAGAAAAGGCTCATTCCGCGCACGCAACTACGATGAACTCGTGGACGCCCCAGTAGAAATGTCGGCCTTCCAGGAGGCTGATTTCACCCTCGCCGGGAAGCGGATGCGCGTGGTAGTGGACGGCGATCCGGAAGATTACAACCTGAACTTACTCGAGGATACGGCACGCCGCGTCGCGGCGACGGCTGCCGAAATCATGCAAGATGTCCCGTTTCCCTCCTACACCTTTATCTATCACTTCCGGAAAGGGGGGCGAGGCGGAATGGAGCATGCCAACTCCTGCGCGATCGACGCCGCAGCCCCGTGCCGCAATTGCACTCTGGCGGGCGTAACGGCCCACGAGTTCTTCCATCTCTGGAATGTGAAGCGCATACGCCCGCAATCGCTCGAGCCGATCGATTACACGCGCGAAAACATCACGCCTTCTCTGTGGTTCAGCGAAGGCGTAACGTCCACGATGGGAGCTTACATCCAGCTCCAGGCGGGCTTGCTCGAGCCGCGCGATTTTCTGAGCCGGCTGGAGAGCGGAATCACCAGCTACGAACAGCTTCCAGCCCGGTTGACGCAATCAGCCGAAGAGGCATCCATTGAAGCTTGGCTCGAACGCTATCCCTTTTACGAACGTCCGGGCCGGAGCGTGTCCTATTACTTGAAAGGCGAACTCGCGGGTTACTTGCTGGATCTGACCATCCGGCATTGTTCGGCCGGCCGCAAGAGTCTGGACGACCTGATGCGCCGGTTAAACATGGCCTACGCCAAAAAGGGCAGCTTTTTTGACGACACGGACGCCATCCAGCGGGCGGCGAGTGAGGTGGCGGGCCGGGACCTGAAGGATTTTTTTGATGCCGTCGTCCGGAGCGCCGCTCCGATTGACTGGGATAAATATTTGCAGTACGCAGGCTACCGTCTGGCGCCAACGGTCCAGTATGTACCCACTCTGGGCATCGAAACGGAGCGGATTGCAGGGCCGGCTTGGGTGCTCTCGAGGCTGGAAGCCGGCGGGGCTGCCGAACAGGCGGGACTCGAACCCGGCGACCGGCTCGTGGCGTTGGATCAGCGGCCGATCCGGCGCGATCCTGACTTGGAACTGTCCTCTTTGGCCCTCAAACCGGGCGCTGGAGTTAGTTTGGAGATAGAACGGGGCTCGAGAAAAATGAGCGTAGAAGTATACCCGGCGTTTGTCCGGCGCGTCACCTACAAGCTGGAGGAGATAACGGCGCCGACGGTTGAGCAAAGACTCATCCGGGCTGGCTGGCTGCGCGGGCGGGTGGAGCAAGATGAGAGACGCCGATAAACTTTTTGCAACTTTGCGCGCCCGCGGATATATATAATCAATAGATTTTTCAGCGCTCAAAGCCATTTTCGAACGGCCTTCCAGTTGCACGTGCCGTTATAATGGCAAAGGGGAAGTGCGGCGTGAGACGAGAGGAAGCGGAAGGGAGCCGGCTGGTTGCCGCCGTTGCTAGGGCGCGACGGCGGGTGATAACCAACCAGGGCTTCCGGGAGGCCGGTTGGGCGCTCACGATAGCTCTCCTGGGACCTACAGCTTTCTTAGCCTTAGGAAAAGACTGGTTCGCTTGGCCGCTGCTCGTAATTTTTGCCTTGGCAGGGACCGGTTTTGCCGGCTGGCGGCTTTGGAAGAGGCGGCCTGGGGCGTACGAAATCTCCCAAGCGCTCGACGCCCGGCTGGCCACCGCCGATCAGATTTCGACCGCTATCTATTTCCTGGATTCACGGGATCCGGTCGCCGTCGAGCAGCGCCGCCGCGCCGCCACCCTGACGGAACGGATCGATCTGGACGCCGCTTTCCCTTTCACTGT
>DASREK010000227.1:0-12524 GCA_035652135.1 Bryobacterales bacterium
GATGTGGGCGATCCGCGCCATATGCGTTTGACCGACGGCCGGCTGTTTGATTATCCGTGGATCTACGCTACTCAGACAGCCTGGTGGGACCTGGACGGTAGCGAAACTTCACGGCTGAGAGAATACCTTCTGCGTGGGGGATTCCTGGTGGTCGATGACTTCTGGGGGCCGGAACAGTGGCGGCTTTTTCGGGAAACGATGGATCGGGTCCTGCCGGATCAACCCATCACCGACATTGCCGAGTCGGATCCGGTGATGCACGTGCTCTACGACATTCAGGAAAAAGACCGTACTTTCATTCCCGGTTCCCGCCATCTCTGGCGCGGCCCTGGCGGCACGGTTCAGATTGTGCAGCCGCCCGGAACGATTCCCGCCTGGCGGGCCATGTACGACTCCAAGAACCACATGATCGTCGCGATCAATTTCAACACGGATGTGGCCGATGCGTGGGAGTTCGCCGACGTGCCTTATTATCCGGAGGCGATGACCGCCCTTGCCTATCGCTACGGGATAAACTACATTATTTACTCAATGACGCATTGACGCTGGCCCCCGGCATTTCCCGGCGCCGCGGGGTGGTTGCAACTCTTTCCAAACGCTGACCAGCACGAATACAAGAAAACAGATGAACAGACCGCGAATCGCTTAGTGCTTTGCCGGAGCACGCTCGATCACCATTAATGTAAAGGTTCCGGGCAGCACCGTCCTTCTGCCCCTGCCCCCTGCGGGAGCTTCCCCAAACTTCGCGGAAACGAGGAACACGCGGTGATTGATGGGGTCGAGTCCCATATTGCGCGAGCCCTGGGGCGTTGGCACATTTTCGACCACATGATATTGGTCCGGAGCGTCCTGATGAATCACAGTAAGGGCGCCGTTCGCATTCGAGGCAAACACATCGCCTGAAGCGGCATCATACCCGGCGCCGTCGACGCCAGTGCCAATTGGGACAGTCGCTACCACCTTGCCGGTCTGGTAGTCGGAGACCGCCATCACACCGCTGCGGCATCCGCTGAAAAGCCGATGGTGGACGGTGTCGATGGCCATGGACACCGGTTGCTTGCAGGGAGCGGTCGGCCAACGCCGCGATACAGTCGCCGCCTTTGCGTCGATCTCGACCACCTCGCTAATATCGGTGAGGTTTGCGTATACCTCGCCGTCGCCGGCCGGCGCGCCATATTCCGGTTTGCCGCCCAGTGGAATGTTCGTGATCAATTTTCCCGCGACTGGATCGATCACGGTCGAGGAGTGGGCGTCGCCGTTCAGCGTGAAGACGCGATTCGACGCGTTGTCGTATATGATCGCATCGGCATCCTCGGCGGCAGGGATCCGGCCGAGAGGCTTGAAGGTTTTCAAATCGAACATGACCACGGACTGGTCGTTGCCCGAGGTAGCGAATCCATGGCCAGCAGCAGGCACAAGCGCCGTTCCGTGTGCGCCGTTGATGCCGGTAACTTCGCCAAGCAGTCTTCCGTTGTCTTCATCGACGACCATCAGACGATTTTGCCGGGCGATAAACAGGCGGTGATTGGGTGGGTCGGGCACGATATAGTCCCAGCCGCCCTCCCCGCCCAGCATGTAGGTGTGGGTGACTCGGTACGATGGCGACTGCGCGAAAACAGCCGTCAGAACAGCCAGTACGAGGAATAGCACTACGGTGCGCATGGTGCTCCTTTCGGGCTGAGTATACCTTAGCCTGCATTCGTCCGAGCGGACCTGCGAAGCCATCCATAACGAAGGATCTCCCAAAAGGCTGGCGCTATATCGAGTGGAACCCAAATGCCACCTGCGGCCGAGACCAGAACTACAACGTGTCAAAAATCGACTCGGCCGCGTCACAGTCCGCGGTCGGCACGGACAGTTACGCAAGGCCATTCAAGCCGTCGCCGCCGCTTTGGATGAAGCCGGAAAACCTCTCTGCTTAAAACTGCCGAGGAATCCAGCCGCCGCGATCTTCAGGCTCAGAGGCCACCTAGACGAGGCGGCTGCAAAATCGGTTGCCGAGTAACCCGACTTTCCCAGGGCGCCGCGAGAGGTATGGGCGTTTTTCCGGCTGCGATCATTTACAATTACAATGGTCGCCAGGATCAAAATTGGGATGCAGCCATCCACGAGGGGCGGGATGTCCACCATGCGGAACAGCTTTTTCAGTTTTTTTGTTTTGTTGGCTTCAGCGGGGGCGCTTTTTGCGCAGAAAGTGGACGTGCAGGAGCTGCACCTCGATAACGGCATGACGTTTCTCATGGCGCCGCGCAAAGGAGATCCGAATGTCGCGGCGGGCTGGGTGGCCCGAGTGGGTTCGGTAAACGAGCGGCCGGGCATCACCGGCATATCGCACCTCTTCGAACACATGATGTTCAAGGGGACGCGGACCATCGGTACAACAAACATCGAGGAGGATCTCAAAATCCTGAATGAAATGGATCGGGTGCACGAGCAGATCCGACAGGAGGAACAGGCTCTCGTTGAGCGCTACCGGCGCGGTGAAATCGATGACCCTTACAATCCCAAGTACCGCACGCCGCGTCATTCCCAACTGATCGAGCAGTTTGAAGCTCTCACCAAGCGCGAGCGCCAGTACACCATCAAAAACGAGTTTGATCGGATCTACCGCAACGCGGGCGGCTCCGGTATGAACGCAGGCACTGATTACGACTACACGGTGTACTTCATCAATGTGCCCTCGAACAAGCTGGAGTTATGGTTCTGGATGGAATCGGACCGCTTGGCAAATCCGGTATTTCGCGATTTTTACACCGAGCGCGAGGTAGTACATGAAGAGCGGCGCCTGCGCACCGATTCCACGCCGACCGGCCGCTTTCAAGAGCAGTTTGACAGCCTCTTTTGGGAATCTTCTCCTTACGCGTGGCCGGTAGTTGGCTGGCCCAGCGACCTGGAAAGCTTCACCAAAGAAGATGCGCTGGCGTACTTCCAAACCTACTACGCTCCTAACAATCTGACGGCCTGCCTGGTGGGAGATTTCGATCCGCCGAAGGCTGCGGAACTGGCCAGGGCCTACTTTGGACGCTTAAAACGCGGCACGCGAGCTCCCGAGCCGGTTCGCACCCTCGAAATGAAGCAGCTAGCCGAGCAGCGGATGATCGCCTACGCCGAAACTACGCCTCAGGTGCGAATCCGCTACCACACCGTGCCCGACAACCATGCCGACGAGCCGGCTCTGATCATGCTGGCCCATTTACTGAGCGGCCGCACCGGCCGGCTTTACAAGTCCCTCGTGCTGGAGCAGCAGATCGCCACTAACGCCTCCGCGAGTTCCAACGGGCTGAAGTATGAGGGGTATTTCGAATTAACGGGCGTGGCGCGCCAGGGAAAAGATCCGCTCGAAGTAGAGAAGGGCATTTACAAGCAGATCGAAAACTTGCAGCTTACTCCGCCGCCCGAGCGGGAATTACAAAAAGTGAAGAATCAGCAGGCGGCAGCCGACTTCCGGCGCCTGCAATCGAACTTCGGCCTGATGTTGCAGCTCCTCCTGCACGAAGCGCAAGGGAGCTGGCGGACAATCAACACCTATCCGGAAAAATTGCAGGCGGTGACGGCGGCGGATATCCAGCGTGTGGCGAAGAAATATTTTTCCCCCGAGAATCGCAGCGTGGCGATCTACTACACCAAAACGCCCGCCAGAACGACGGAGGCGAGGAACACAGGAGGCGGCCAGTGAGACTCTGCATGAAAATGCTTGCGATGCTTTGCGGGATGGGTCTTGTGTGGCCCGCCCGGGTGGGGCAAATGGCGGCTGCGGAAATACCGGCGCACCCGAAGCTGTTGCAGGTCGAACCACTGCGCTATGATCCTCCAAAGGCTGCACAATACCGGCACGTACTCTCAAACGGCGCAGTGGCCTACCTAGTGGAAGATCACATGTTGCCGCTGGTGAATCTCTCGGTGCTGATCCGGACGGGACGGTACCTGGACCCGCCGCGTAAAACAGGTCTCGCCGCCATGGTGGGGGCCGAGATCCGCTCCGGAGGCACGAAAAATCGCAGCGCCCAGGATTTCGACGAAGAGGCCGATTTTTTAGCGGCGAGCATCAACTCCACGGTCGCGGACACCGAGGGCAGGGCTACGTTGAATTGTCTGAGCCGCAATTTCGACGCCGCGCTGGAGTTGTTCTTCGACATGTTGCGAAACCCGCGTTTCGACCAGCAGCGGCTCGCTCTGTCGAAGATCAGGACCTTGCAGACGCTCGCCCGGCGCAATGACCGGTCGAATGAGGTGGAATCGCGCGAGTTCGCCAGGCTGCTTCGCGGGCCATCCCATTTCTCCACAGCACAGGAGACAAAGGCGACTATCGAGGCGATCACGCGCGAGGACCTGCTAACGTTTCACCAGAAGTACTATCATCCTTCTAACTTTATTTTCGCCGTCTCCGGCGATTTCAATACGAAGGACCTGTTAGCGAAGCTGGAAGATTTGATGCGCGGGTGGGAAGGGCCCAAAATCGAAGCGCCTCCGGTCCCAAAACCGGATTATGCGCCCCATCCGGGTTTGTACCTGATTGATAAGCCTGAGGTCAACCAGTGCCGGGTGTCGGTCGGCGAAATCGGAACGATGCGCGATAACCCCGATCACTACGCGCTGGAGATCATGAATCAGATTTTGGGCGGCGGGGCGTTCACTTCCCGAATTGGGTCGCGGGTTCGCGTGGAGGAAGGGCTGGCCTACAGCGCGGGGACGATGATGACCTTTGGCGTGTACTACGAAGGGCTATTCCGGGGATTTTTTCAATCCAAGAGCGCTTCTTGCGCAGAAGCCGCCACGATCGTGCTGGAGGAGATTCAGAGAATACGCGCAGAGCAGGTGAGTCCCGACGAGCTCGCCACGGCCGTTAACTATGCAGTGGAGGTTTTCCCGCGTTACTTCGCCACGCCTGCCGCCGTGGCCTCCACCTTCGCCAATGACGAATACACACACCGTCCGGCGAACTATTGGGAGACCTACCGCGAACGGCTGCGCCGAGTCACCGCCGAAGACGTGCTGCGCGTTGCCCGAACATATTTACACCCGGACCGCCTGGTGATTCTGGCCGTGGGCAATGTCAGCGACATTTTCAAGGGCGATCCGGACCATCCTCAGTATTCCTTACAAAAGCTCGCCGGCGGTAAGCCGATCGTGCGGCTGCCTCTCCCGGACCCTGTTACCATGGTTTACGCTGGCGATCCTTTGGAAAAAGCCAAATGACCGCTGGATCCGGGCGTGGCCGGAACGGGGAACGGGCTTTCGGCCGGACGGCTGCAACGGAACCTTTCCGGAGCCTCTTCGTATATCTGGATTTGGGTGTAAGGGCGCAAGGAGCTGGCTGCGGCCGGTTTCCCAAAAGCTTTTTTCAAAAATAAACCGAGGCTGGAACAAGGATGTTACGGAGATGGCTCAGGTGGTCCCTGCGCGGGCTGATGGCTGCTGTAACGGGGGCGATTCTCTTCATTCTTTACCTAACGTATGGCCGCCCGAAAATGGCCGCGCCGAGCGCGGTTCGGGCGCATGCCACGCCGGAAAGGATTGCCCGGGGCGAGCATTTGGTCGAGACCATATGCGATTGCATGGGCTGCCACGCCCCGCGGGATTTTACCCGGTTCGGCGGCCCGGTGATTCCGGAGACCAAAGGGGAAGGCGGGGTAATGCCAATGGCCGGATTGCCCGGAACCATCGTCGCGGCCAACATCACACCTGACCCGGAAACGGGGATCGGCGCCTGGACAGACGGCGAAATTATGCGGGCCATTCGCGAGGGGGTCGATAAAAACGGACGAGCGCTGTTCCCCCTCATGCCCTATACCGATTACCGATACATGAGCGATGAGGACGTGGAATCGATCGTCGCCTATCTCAGAACTTTGCGGCCGATCAAAAAACGGCAACCCGAGACGAAGATCAACTTTCCCGCCAACCTCTTGATTAAATTGGCGCCCGCGCCGGCCGGCCACGTGGCCGCAGCGGATCGGAGCGATAAACACGCATATGGAAAGTATCTGGCGACGATAGGGGGATGCTTGGAATGCCACACGCCGCTGCAAAAGGGGGGCCGGGATACGACGAAGCTCCTGGCGGGCGGCCGCCTGTTCCAGTTCCCCGGGGCCTCGGTCCGCAGCGCTAACATAACGCCCGAGAACGACACGGGCATCGGCGTTTTTACAGAAGAATTTTTCATTCACAAGATTCGGTCTTATGCTCCTTACGCGGAGAAAGAATCACCGAAAACGGGTCCGGAAAGCTTTACGCTCATGCCGTGGCTAAACTTTTGGCGGATGACTGACGAGGAGCTGTCGGCGATTTACGCCTACCTGCGGACTGTGCCGCCCGTGTACAACGCCGTGCCCATCCACGATTGAGGTCAAGGTATGAGCAGGATCTTGCCGGTCGTGCGGCGTCCGGCGAGTTCCTCCTGCGCCTTGGCCGCCTGCTCCAGGGGAAATACGTGCTCGATGCGCAGTCGCAGTTTGCCGGCTGCAATCCATCCGAGCACGTCGCCGGCACGGTCCAGCAGTTCCTCCCGGCTCGCCGTGTAATCTCCCAACCGGGGGCGCGTGAGAAACAGCGACCCGCGCTGCGACAAAAGAAGCGGGTCAACCGGCGGAACAGGGCCGCTCGCGTTACCGTACAGCACGAGCATGCCCCGGGGGCGCAGCGATTTCATGCTTTTTTCCCAGGTGCTGCGGCCGACGGAATCGTACACAACGTCGAGGCCCGCGCCGCCGGTAAAACGTTTTGCTTCCGCCTCGAAATCCTGGGCCGTGTAAATGATTACCTCATCGGCGCCGGCTTCGCGCGCCAGCCGCGCCTTCTCTTCCGTCGAGACGGTGCCGAGAACGCGCGCGCCTCGCATCTTGGCGATCTGGATCAGCAGCAGGCCGACTCCGCCCGCCGCGGCGTGAACCAGAGCCGTGTGGCCCGGCCGGAGCGGGAATGTGCTGGTAGCCAGGTAATGGGCGGTCATGCCTTGCAGCATGGCTGCGGCCCCGGATCGCGCATCCACACCCTCGGGCAGTTTGACCAGGCGAGCGGCCGGCGCTACTGCATACTGCGAATAGGCTCCGGGAATGCCGGCGTAGGCCACGCGATCTCCCGGCTCCACGTGCGTGGCCTCAGGGCCGACAGCCTCGACGACTCCCGCCGCTTCCAGGCCCAGGGTCAGCGGGAGGGGCGCTTTGTAAAGTCCCTGCCGGAAGTAGATGTCGATAAAATTGACGCCCGCCGCTTCGATCTTTACCAGCGCCTCTCCCGGCCCCGGAGTAGGCATGGGTATCTCTTCGTACTGGAGCACTTCCGGACCGCCGGTCTGGTGTACGCGTATCGCTTTCATATTCCGCATTCTACAAGAAGAAAAGGCATGACGCCGGGGACCCGCTTGGGAGGCTTAAGGTAAATACCTCTCACTGAGTACCCTAGTGCCTTATCGCATTTAGGTGAAGACACCGCCGCAATTCGGTACGGCCTCTCTATTTTCAGGAATGCCAGCCATTACTAGAATAGGTCTACGGCATCGATAAGCTCGGGAGGAAGCAGTGCCAGAGACAGTAGTCGAAGCAGATTTTGTGAATCTTCGGGGCGTTCATCGCCTGGCCGGGGCCATCCTTGTGCAAGCCATCGAAGACATTCGCTGCGGCTCAGGCCGCCGTAGAGAGGACGCGATCCGTTGGGTCACCGATTCGAATGAAGATCAGTTCAGCTTCGTCTTCTGCTGCCGGATCCTGGGCCGCGATCCCGAAGAAGTGCGGCGTTTTCTGGTGCGGCAGCGGATTCCGGACTGGCTTTTCTCAGCCAGGCTTGCCGAGGTTGATACCGCCTCTACATGATCGGACCCGTTGGATCCGTTCCCTTTCGTAACCCGATCTCCCGCCGAAACGAACCTTGCCGCAAACCGGAACACGGCCCGGCGATCGTTGACGGGCTGTACTCCGTTCGAAAAGGCAGCTTGCTATCCGCATGCCAGGGCCCGGAAGAGCCGATTTGCGCTTGAACTGGCCAACTTCGGATATACTTTTGGCAGCGTCTGCGGGCGGAGCGGGCCCGATTCCCGGCCCGCGGCCGCGGGCAAAAGGGGAAGTGGAAAGGAGCCAGGAAATGAGGACACTTGTTATTGCCGGCCTGCTTCTGAGCCTGGGAGCTTCTCTCTTGTGGGCGCAACAAGGTTCCGAAGCCGCCGGCCGAGCACCTGGAGCCCGATCCAGGCAGGCCGGGCTGCCGGTTCCGGTCACGTCGCCCGAAGTGCATCCGGACCGCCGCGTTACCTTCCGCTTGTTCGCGCCCGGGGCCGCCGAGGTCAAACTCACTGGCGAATTCATGGAAGGTGAACGCGCGCTGCAAAAAGACGAGAAAGGCCTCTGGACGATAACGGTCGGCCCGCTGGACCCGGAGATATACAATTACAACTTCACCATTGACGGCGTGCGCACCATCGACCCGGGCAACGCGCATGTAAAGACAGGCTCGACGCCGAGCACGATCCAGAGCATCTTGCATGTGCATGGGGACGGTCCTGCTTTCTTCGACGGCCAGCCCGTGCCGCACGGGGAGATCCACACCCATTGGTATCAATCCAAATCCCTGAACAGCCTGCGGCGCCTGACCGTCTATACGCCGCCGGGTTACGAGAGCAATGGCCGGACGCGGTATCCGGCGCTTTATCTGTTTCACGGCGCCAATGCCGACGAAACCGCCTGGACGCGGCTGGGGCGCGTGAACCTGATTCTCGACAATCTGCTGGCCGCTGGCAAGGCCAGGCCCTTTGTCGTTGTAATGCCGTTCGGCTATGGCGTTCCTCCCGGGTCCACGCGGCCCTCGCTGACTGCTCCCGGACTTGGACTGTCGGAAAATGGCAGGCTTTTTGCCAAAGACCTGATCGAAGACGTGATCCCCTATATTCAAGCCCAGTACCGCGTTTATACCGATCGTGATCATCGGGCGATTGCCGGGCTTTCGATGGGCGGCGGGCAGTCTCTGAGCATTGGCCTGAGTCGCCTGGATCTGTTCAGCCAGGTGTCCGGATTCAGCGCCGCGCTGCGGCAGGCCGATTTCGACAAGACCTTCGGCGGCGCAGCCGCAGATCCGGAAGCGACCAACCGCAAGCTGCGGCTTTTATGGATCGGCTGCGGCAAAGAAGACAGTTTGTTCCCGGCGGCGCAGGCTTTCGATCAATTTCTGAAAGAGCACAAGATTCGCCATACGTTCCGGGAAAGCGGCGGAGCGCATACATGGATCGTGTGGCGGCAGTATTTGTACGAGGTAGCGCCGTTGCTGTTCCAGTAGGCGCCCCGCGAAGCTGTTCCCAGAGGAAGACAGCGGGCCACATCATAAGCCCGGCGCGCCCGAAAGTACTGGTTCGGCCGCGCTGCGGCGCCACAGCCAGAACGCGCCGATGCCGGCGCCCAGCGTTACCAGTCCAAATAGAATGAACGCCCATCCGGAGGTCAAAAAGATGTAGGTCCATCCGGCGAATGCGATGACGCTCGGCAAGGGGTAGAGCCAGATTTTGAACGGCCTCTCGATATCCGGGCGGTACTTTCGCAGATAGTGCACGGCAAAGATCTGGCCGATGAATTGGATCAGAATCCGCCCCGTCAGCAGAGCCGAAACAACCCATTCCAGGCTCAAGAGACCGGCCACGATAGAAAGCCCTCCCATGACCAGCAGCGAGATGTGGGGGAATTTGGCCTTGGGGTGCAGCCGGGCAAAAACCTTGAAGAAATATCCATCCAGCGCCGCTGCATAAGGAATGCGGCTGTAGCCGAGCAGCACGGCGAAGCAGGCGGCAAAGGCAGTCCAAAGCACCAGAATCGTGATCGCCCCGGCCACCCGGGGGCCATAAAGCCTGCTCATGTAGTCGGCGACAATCAGCTTCGATTGCATAGCCTCCCGCCATGGCACCACTGAGATGATGCAAAAATTCATGACCGAATACATTAGCGCGACGCCGGTCACCGAGTAGAAGATCGCGCGCGGCATGACATATTCCGGATTACGAACTTCGCCGCCCACATAACAGATGTCGTAGTAGCCCAGGAAGTCGAACATAGCGATCAGCATGGTGCGGCCAAGGCCCAGCGCAAAGCCGGCAGAGAAGCGAAAAGCGTCCGGCGGAAAATCAAAGGCGAGTTTTGCGCCGAAATGGGCCATGTGGATCAGCCCGCCCGCGATCACCCATCCCACGGTGATCAGCATCCCGGCCCAAAGCAACAACGTCAGCTTGCCGATAGCCGTGATACGCCGGTAAAGCAATCCCAAAACAACTAACCCGATCGCGACGGTAAGAGTTCGGTTCTCCCAGGGCCCCCACGAGGGCCAGAAATAATCCGCATATTGCGCGAAGCCGATGTATCCGGACGCCACCTCCAGCGGCCCGCTCACAATAAACTGCCACACGAACAGAAACGGCAGGATCATTCCCAACCGGCTTGTCCGGAAACTTTCTTTGAGAAAAAGGTAGCTGCCGCCCGTGCCGGGCATAGCCGCCCCCAACTCGCTCCACACCATTCCGTCGCAGAGCGAAAGAAGGGCCCCCAGAACCCAGCCGATCATGCACTGCGGGCCGCCCATGGCCGCGATAATCAGAGGAATGGTGATGAACGGCCCGACGCCGACCATGTTTGTCATGTTCAGGGCCGTCGCTTCCAGGAGTCCGAAGCCGCGCACGAGGCCGTATTTTTCTTTGATTTTCTGGTGCTGGTCCGTCATGAAGTAGGCAGCGGCCGGTGGAGGAAAACCAGAACAGGGGGCCGAGCCCGGGGCTCTGCCGCACGCTCGGCGGCGCAGCTATTCAAGCGTCTGGCCCGGATGCGGCAGCGCCCCAGTGGCCCGCAAATAAACCAGCCAGAAGCAGGGTATTCCCGGCGCGTTGGTAAGCCTGTGACGGCGAGGGGCGGAGATATTACTCCCGGCAGCTTCGACACGCGAGGTTCGTCGCTTGAAACACTCTAGCCAGAGGCTGCTGCCAAGTCAAGCAGGCGGGGTCTGAAAAACGTTGGGATCGGCAGCTTGTGTTGCCCGTCGTGCAGGTTTAGAATTGGGATGTTCTGAAATCCTTTCTGCCTGCGCCGCGCGCATGCGCGCCCGCGGCGGCAGGCGGCGTCTGGCCGCGGAGGATCTCGATGAAAAAAAGGTATTGGCTTTGGGCCGGCGTAAGCGCCGGGGTGTTGTTCGCCGCTTGTCTGGGGCTGGCTCCGGGCTGGGCGGCTCCGGAGGCCGGCTCCGGTGGCGTTATCGCTTTTGTAGGCGCCCGCATTATTGATGGCACGGGCAAGCCGGCCATGCAAAACGCGACTCTCGTTATTCGCAACGGCAAGATCGAAGCGGTCGGGCCTTCCGTGAAAGCGCCTGCCGGGGCCCAGCGCATCGATGCAACCGGAAAGACCATTATTCCGGGCCTCATCAACGCTCACGGCCACGTCAATGATGTGAGCAACCTCGGCGTGTATGCTCGCGACGGCGTCACGGCGGTCTTCAGTCTCGGCGGGAACCGGGAGATCGAGTTGCGCGACCAGACCCGCAGCGAACAGCAGACCGCATCGCTGACGCGGGCTCGTCTTTATATCGCCGGGCCAATTCCTACCTCCAAGACGCCCGAGGATGGCCGCAAGGCGGTGGACGCGCTGGCGGCCGCGAAAACAGACATCGTGAAGTTCCGGCTGGACGACAATTTGGGCCGCGGCTCGAAAATGGCGCCGGCCGTTTACAGCGCGATCATCGATGAAGCGCACAAAAAAGGAATGCGCGTAGCCGTCCACGTCGTGTATTTGGAGGATGCGAAAGCGGTGCTGCGGCTGGGAGCCGACTACATCGCGCACAGCGTTCGCGATCACGAGATTGACGCCGAGACTATCGCCTTGCTGAAGAAGAATCAAGCGTTCTACTGCCCCACCCTCACGCGTGAGGTTTCCACATACGCCTACGCCGAGGCTCCTGCCTTTTTGAGCGACCCCTTCTTCCTTAAAGAGGCGGACCGCGGCGAGCTGGCCAAGGTGCAGGACGCCAAATTCCGCGAAACAATGCGGAACGATCAGGGCGCCGCCTGGTACAAGGAACATCTGGCGGTCGCCATGCGGAATCTGAAGAAACTCCAGGACGCCGGCGTGCCGGTGGTCATGGGGACGGACAGCGGCGCCCCCTACCGCTTCCAGGGCTACTTCGAGCATATGGAGTTGGAGTACATGGTTAAGGCCGGGCTGTCTGCAATGCAAGCCCTTGTGGCAGCGACCGGGACGGCCGCCCGCTGCCTGAAAGCCTCCGACCAGTTCGGCACTCTCGAGCCGCACAAATGGGCGGATCTGGTGGTGCTCACCGCCAACCCGCTCGATGACATCCGGAATACTCGCAAAATCGATTCCGTCTGGATTGCAGGGAACCGCGTTCCAGCCAAGAATTGATTGGACTCGACGGCGCCGGAGGCCCTTATTTCTTTGGGGGCGCAGGCGGCAGGTCTGCATCTTCCGCTTGTTTCGCCGCGCTCACAGCCGCACAATTTTTCGGGAACGGAACGCCCGCAGCACGTTCCGGGTGTCGATGATAAGGGGCGC
>DASREK010000228.1:0-15818 GCA_035652135.1 Bryobacterales bacterium
TCACGCGCCGCCGGGCGCTGAAGTCGTTGAGCCTGGCCGGTGACCCCAGTTGGGAGAAGGCCTTTACTTGGCCGCCATTTGCCTCACTTGTTCCACAATCGCCCCGGCCGAGATGCCGAAACGGGCGATCAGCTCGTCGGGTTTGCCGCTG
Organism: Bryobacterales bacterium; assembly: GCA_035652135.1. Taxonomy (GTDB): domain Bacteria; phylum Acidobacteriota; class Terriglobia; order Bryobacterales; family JACQDG01; genus DASREK01. The sequence continues at coordinate 152 of DASREK010000228.1, forward strand.
CGGGGAATTTCTCTCACCGCCAGCTTGCGGAGCTTGACCTCGGGCTCTTCTGCGAGGGCCGCCAGAACGGCGTCTCCAATGCCTCCGTGCGCATAATGATCTTCCACGGTGATCACTGCGCCCCCTGTTTCGCGGGCCGACTGTTGTAACGCCTCCTGATCGATGGGCTGGACGCTGTAAAGATCAATCACCCGCACCGCGATTCCTTCCCTGGCTAGCTGATCGTGAGCCTTCAGCGCCTCATACACGGTTACGCCCCCCGCTACGATCGTGACGCGGTCGCGGCCGCTCCGGCGCAGAATTTTGCATCGGCCCGCTGCAAACTTCTCATCCGGGCCATAGATTACGGGGGTTTTCGGCCGGCCGGCTCGGATATAGACGGGTCCCGCGATGCCAGCGGCGTTTTCGACTGCACGCCACGCGCTGACTCCGTCCGCCGGGTAGAGGACCGTCATATTCGGCTCGGCGCACATCATGGCCAGGTCTTCCAGGCCCATCTGGGAGGGGCCGTCCTCGCCGATTGAAACGCCGGCGTGCGTGCCCACCAGCTTGATGTTGCTGCTGCTGATCGCCGCCATGCGAATGAAGTCGTAAGCGCGAGTCAGAAAGCAAGCAAAGGTGGAAGCAAACGGAATTTTCCCTCGGGCCGCGAGCCCCATCGCCGCTCCGATCATGTTCTGCTCGGCGATAAAGTCTTCGAAAAACCTGTCCGGAAACCTTTTTTGGAAATCCTCGCTGAAAGTCGAGTTTTTTACGTCCCCATCGAGCGCGACCAGAAGCGGGTTCCCTTCGCCGAGCGCCGCCAGGGCAGCTCCGAAAGCTTCGCGCGTTGCAACCATGTCTCCGATCGAGTAAGGCGGTCTCGTTGAGGGCGGCCCAACTTCCGGACGGCTGGGCGCCCGGCGCGGCGGTTTGCGCGGCGTCCACGGGCCGGGACGCCCGTCATGAAGTTGCGATTCGAGCGCATGAATCGCGCTGTTCTCTTCCTCGCCTTTCTTGAGGGCTTTGCCGTGCCAGCCGTTGCGATCTTCGGCAAAAGGGATGCCTTTGCCCTTGATGGTTCGCGCCAGAACCACCGTGGGCCGGTCCGTGACGCGCGCCGCTTTCTCATACGCTTCGAGCAAGGCGGGGACGCTGTGGCCGTCCACCGCCAGCGCCTGCCAGCCAAACGCTCGCCAGCGGGCTTCGTAAACATCCATTTGGTGCTCGAGCATAGTGGGGCCGCTTTGTCCCAGCCGGTTTACGTCGATCGTGGCGCAGAGATTGCTCAGTTTGTAATGGCTGCCGATCGCGGCGGCCTCCCAAACCGATCCTTCCGCCGACTCGCCATCGCCCAGCAGCACGTAAATCCTCTGATCGGAGTGATCGAGATACCTGGCGCATAGAGCCATCCCGATGCCCGCCGGCAGTCCTTGGCCGAGCGATCCCGTCGCCACGTCCACGAAGGGCAGGCGGGGCGTCGGGTGACCTTCGAGGTCGGAATCGATGCGTCGCAGCGTCAGCAGCCGCCCCTCGGTAAGAAAACCGGCGTCCGCCCAGGCTGCGTAGAGAAGGGGCGCAGCATGCCCCTTGGAGAGTATGAAGACGTCATTGGCCGGATCGCCGGGATTGGCGGGATCATATCTCATGACGGAGAAAAACAGCGTCGAGACGATCTCCGCCGCGGAAGCGCAGCTCGTAGGATGCCCGCTGCCCGCTTCACTGGTGGCACGGATGGAAAGTATCCGCAGGCGCGTCGCTTCATCCTCCAATGCGGTGATGAGCTGTCTATTTGCCGCTGTAGTGGCCATAAGCTTGTCCCTTTCCGCCGCCGGCCCTCTCTCAAACCAGCCGCCTTCCCTAGCATCATAGCGCCAACCGCCGGAAGGCCCCGCCGTGAGATGCATCACAGTAAGAATCCCGCCGGATCAGAAGGCGCTTCACGCCAGCGCCGCCCGGCGGCGCTGCCTGCGATTCCGCTCAGCGGCTGATCGCGTTTACGACCCTGTGAGGCCGGAGGTTTGGTCAAGGGAATCCGGCGCGCTCCCGGCGGAAGCGCTCAAGGGCGAAAATTGGGAGGGGCCGGGGCGCCCGCCAGTTCCCCGAGGGATTGGAGATACGGCGGGCGCGCGATGCCACGCTCCGTGATGATTGCCGTTACGTATCGGTGCGGAGTTATGTCAAAGGCCGGGTTCTCGACGACAACGCCCTCAGGCGCTACAGCGACGCCGCCGCAGTGGGCGACCTCGGCCGGGGAACGCTGCTCAATCGGAATCTCGTCCCCGCTGGCCAGGGCCAGATCCAGAGTGGAAATAGGTGCGGCGACGTAGAACGGCACCTGATTCTCGCGCGCCAGCACAGCCAGAGAATACGTACCGATTTTGTTGGCGACGTCGCCGTTGGCGGCTATGCGGTCGGCGCCCACCAGGACGCAGCCAATGCGGCCCGACTTCAGAAAATGCCCGGCCATGTTATCCGTGATGAGGGTCGTGGGAATGCCATCCTGCGTAAGCTCCCATACAGTCAGGCGCGATCCTTGCAAATACGGACGCGTCTCATCGGCCATCACGTCGATGCGCTTGCCCGCGCTGACGGCGGCGCGGATCACTCCCAGCGCGGTGCCGTAGCCCGCGGTGGCCAGGGCGCCGGCGTTGCAGTGCGTGAGCACCGTTTTGGAATCGGGAATCAGGGCGGCGCCGATGCGGCCCATTCGCTCATTGATCGCGATATCTTCCGCGTAAATCGCCAGCGCTTCTTGAACAAGCGCCGCGCGAACGGCCTCCGTTCCCTGGCCGCGGGCGAGCGCGTAAGCCCGCTTCATGCGCTCAATGGCCCAAAACAGATTGACGGCGGTCGGCCGGGTGGCGGCCAGCGTGGAGCAAATCGCCTCCAGTCTGCGGTCAAGATCGGCCGAATCGCCGGTTGCGGATTGCATGCCGAGCGCCACGCCCATCGCCGCCGCCACGCCGATGGCCGGCGCCCCGCGGATAATCATGTTGCGGATGGCCCGCGCCACATCCTCATATGTCTTACAAGTAACATAGACTTCCTGGCGGGGCAGCCGCGTCTGGTCAATCAGGACGACGCCTTCCGGTGTCCACTCGATGGTTCGGATCATGGCTATCGGAAATTGAAATTGTGAAAACCCTTGCTCGCCGCGTAAAGGCCGGCGAAGAGCGTGAAATTATATGCCGCATGCATGAGCGTGGAAGGAATCAGCGAACGGGAAACGGCGCGCACCGTCCCGAAGATCACGCCGACATAGCCGAGCAGCAGCAAATTCTGCCAGGCCCAGCCGTATTGCTGCGCATGCACCAGAGAAAACAAAGCCGCTGTCGCCACCACGGCGGCAATCTGCCCGTGGGAACGCTCCACTACCGGGAACAGAAAACCGCGAAACAGAAGCTCCTCCACCGGAGGCGCCGCGAACACGCCGAAGGCAGCCAGCAGAAATGCCGAGGTGGGGTCGCGAAACAGCTCCTCCATCGGCATTTTGCGGTTAGGCGACGGCAGCAAATAAGAGAGCATGGCGACGGAAACCGCCAGTAGAGCGCCGCCGCCGAGATAGATGCCCGGCGGCAGGTGCGGCCGCACCCAGCGGACCGCCTGCGGAAACGGGCGCGGGTCGCGCGCCCGCACGATGCGGTAAATGATCCAGAAGACCAGGACCCACCAGATGAGCTGCACGGGCAAAAGTACCGCCGGGTTCATCATCAGATCCACAAGGTTGAACCGGCCCCCGCGCGCCTCTCCCACCAGGAGCACGACGAACATCACTCCGATATTCGCGATGATCTGCGCCGCCAGGGCGAAGCCGATCACAACCAGGACATCCCAGTACGTCCAGCTCCCCGGCTCCAAGTCCGGGAGCGCGGACGGCGGGGGCTGTTGAGTTCCCCGCAGTTCGGGCAGCCGTCCGTGCGCCGCCTCGGCGCAGCCTTCTGCCGAGCGAGCCGCGTCAGCGCCGGGTTGTGTATGAGGATCAATATTCATTCGGGGTTCCGCCGGTCAGCGCGCTTTTCCGTTTAAAACCCTCGCCAGCGCCGCCGCTGTGTGACCTTTGCGTCCCCGGACGATCTGCTCGGGCGTGCCTGATGCCACGACCCGCCCTCCGGCGTCTCCGCCCTCCGGACCCAGGTCTATGATCCAGTCGGCGCTCTTGATCACGTCCAGGTTGTGCTCAATTACGATTACGGTGTTTCCCAGGCTGACGAGCTGTTGCAGCACATCCACCAGTTTACGCACATCATCAAAGTGCAGCCCGGTAGTTGGCTCGTCGAGGATATACAAGGTCTTGCCGGTTTGGCGGCGGCTCAATTCCCTGGCGAGTTTGATGCGTTGAGCTTCGCCGCCGGAGAGGGTCGTCGCCGGCTGTCCCAGATGGATGTAGTCAAGGCCGACCTGGCACAACGTTTCGAGTTTTGCGGCCACTTGGGGGATATTTTCCAACACAGAGCGCGCCTCTTCTACGGTGGCATCGAGCAAGTCGGCGATGGAGTAGCTTTTGAACTTGACCTCGAGCGTCTCATGATTGTAACGTCTCCCCCGGCACACGTCGCAGGTGACAAATACGTCGGGCAGAAAGTTCATTTCGATTCGCTTCTGGCCGTCGCCCTGACAAGCTTCACAGCGGCCGCCCTTGACGTTGAAGCTGAAGCGGCCCGGCCGGTAGCCGCGTTCCCGAGATTCCGGCAGCATCGCAAAGAGATCGCGGATCAGCGTGAAAACTCCGGTGTAGGTGGCCGGGTTCGACCGCGGCGTGCGGCCGATGGGCGACTGGTCGATGCGGACCACCTTGTCCACCTGCTCGATGCCGCGGATTTCCCGGTGACGGCCCGGCTCCTCGATGGAGCGATAGAGGTGACAGGCCAGCGCGCGGTAAAGGATTTCGTTCACCAGTGTGGATTTGCCGCTGCCGGATACCCCCGTGACAACCGTCAGCAAACCGAGCGGAAACTCGACATCGATGTTCTTCAGGTTGTGCTCTTCGGCTCCCAGGATGGCAAGCACCTTGCCGTTCGGCCGCCGGCGCTTCTCCGGAATCTCGATGGCCCGCATGCCGGCCAGATACTGCCCGGTGAGAGAGTTCGGGTTTTGCGCGATCTCACGCGGCGTTCCGGCCGCTACCAGAGCCCCTCCCAGCCGCCCAGCTCCCGGGCCCAGATCGAGCACATAATCAGCGCGCTCGATGGTTTCCTGGTCGTGCTCGACAACGACAATCGTATTGCCGAGATTCCGAAGCTGCTCGAGCGTCTCCAGCAGGCGCGTGTTATCGCGAGGATGCAGGCCGATGGAAGGCTCGTCGAGCACATATAATACCCCTCGCAGCCGTGTGCCGATTTGCGTGGCCAGGCGAATCCGCTGGGCTTCGCCGCCGGCCAGCGTCGCCGCCGACCGGTCAAGGCTCAAATAATTCAGGCCCACCGTGGAGAGAAATTCCAAACGCTTGGCGATTTCTTCCACAATTTTGGACGCGATTTTTTCTTCGCGCCCCGCCAGTCTCAGATTGCGGATGAACTCCAGCGCGCGAGCGGCCGGCAAGGCGGTGAACTGATCGATGGAGAGGCCGCCCACCTTCACCGCCAGGCTCTCCGGCTTCAGCCGCTTGCCCTTGCAATCCGGGCACGGCGCCGATGACATGTACTGGGTCAGCCATTCCCGATAGCTTTCCGAGCCGGAGTCGTCATAGGCGCTCTGCAAAATTTGCAAAATTCCTTCCGCCCCGTTGCCGCCATAGAGCAGAAGGTTTTGTGCCTTCTTGGGCAGCGCCTCAAACGGTTTGCGAAGATCGATGCGGTGGCTTTCCGCAATTTCCTGCAAAGAACTTTGTACATAAACGGAGGAAGCCGCGGGCGCAAGGCCCCCGCTCAGTAAAGGCTTCGAGGGATCGGCGATGATTTTAGCCGGATCGAACGCCCACTTGCTCCCCAGTCCGGCGCAGCCCGGACATGCGCCGTAGGGACTATTAAACGAAAAAGAACGGGGCTCGAGTTGTGGGACGCTGGCGCCGCAATCCACGCAGGCCAGCTTCTCGGAATACAACCGCTCGTCTCCGCCGACCACGGCGACAAGCACAATTCCGCCGGTTAGTCGCGTGGCGGTTTGAATGGAAGCCTCGAGGCGCTTGTCGACCCCGGGCTTGATCACGAGGCGGTCGATAACGGCTTCTATTGTGTGGTTGCGGCGCTTGTCGAGCTTAATCTCGTCCTCGACCGATTGCAGCACGCCGTCAATCCGCGCCCGTAAAAAGCCCTGGCGGGCGAGCTTTTCGAGATCCTTTTTGAATTCCCCCTTTCGCCCGCGCACAATGGGAGCCAGGATCATAATGCGCTCGCCGGCGCAAAGATTCAAAACCTGCCCGACGATTTGCTCGACCGACTGCCGGCTGATTTGCCGGCCGCACTGCGGGCAATGCGGCACGCCGATCTGGGCGTAGAGCAGACGCAGGTAGTCGTAAATCTCGGTAATCGTACCCACGGTTGAGCGCGGGCTGCGGCTCGTCGTGCGCTGCTCGATGGAAATCGCCGGGCTAAGGCCCTCGATCAGATCCACATCGGGCCTTTCCATCTGGTCCAGGAACTGGCGGGCGTAAGGCGAGAGAGTTTCCACATACCGCCGCTGGCCTTCGGCGTAAATGGTATCGAAGGCGAGCGACGACTTGCCGGATCCGCTAACGCCGGTAACCACGGTGAGCGAATCGCGTGGGATCTCGACGTCGATGTTCCTGAGGTTGTGCTGCCGGGCTCCCCGGACGGTGATGTGATCGATCACGGAAATGAATAGGCGCCGGAGGGCTAATTTATTATTTTACCAAGAGCGCGCTTTCCAGCAGACACTTCCGGTCGCCGGTGCTTTCGCCGGCATCCGCATTCTTGTTCTTTGCTTCGCCTTTTTCCGGGTTTCGGCAGCCAGCTGGATTGCGTCGTGCATCAGCCTTGCTCTAGCCTCGACGCAAAACCCTTCGGCACAAAAGCTCCTTGACTTCGCCCGGCCCCAGGGCGTATGGTGGTGCCAACTGATCGGACCTAAAACTGATTTTGGAGAGGGTATACGTATGCCAAAGTATCTCGTTCAAGCGAATTACACCGCCGAAGGCTTGAAAGGTCTGATGAAGGACAAGGGATCAGGCCGCCAGGCGGCCGTTTCCAAGGCGATAACAGGGCTGGGAGGCAAACTCGAGGCGTTCTACTTCAGTTTCGGGGAAACGGATGCCGTGGTGATCGCCGATTTGCCGGATAACGTCTCGGCCGCGGCGCTGTCGTTGCAAGTTTGCGCGAGCGGCCTGGCGGCGACCAAGACAACCCCGCTGTTGACCGTTGCCGAGATCGATCAGGCGTTGCAAAAGAGCGTCGACTATCGCCCGCCGGGGCGTTGAGGAAACAGCGGAAACCGGTTCCGGCGCGCCGCGATCACAGATCGCTTAGAGGTAAGGTATGTCCCAGTTGATCTGCGCCGCGGCGCTTTTCGGAGACGGTTGGAAAGCCGCCGGCGCAGCGCTGCGCACTGCGTTCTCATAGCCGCGCACAACGTAATAAATCAGGCAGTCGAAAAACAAGCCGATTCTGTGTTCGAGCTCTTCTTCAGCATACAGCTCCAGCGAAGTGCGCCCAAATCCCTGATTTCGGACAAAATCGACCATGCGGTGCTTCAGGATATGCAGGCTCCGGATCGTTTCATGAAGCGGCACCGTTTCCTCGAAGCGCCGCCGGCCCAATTCCTCATACTGCTGTGCAAGCTCCCCATCCTTCTGCGCCGAATTCCACGAACGCAGCGCTCTTAAAATCACAGAATGCCAGGCGCGGAGCTCGGATACCATCAGCTCGCGCATGTGCGGCAAGTCCGGGTCGGCCCGAATTTGCTGGATCGCGGCTGCGGTAATTTGCTCCCAATGGTCTTCAATGAGTTGGATCAGCTTGCTTGATAACATCCAGTGCCTCCTGTGCCCGTACAAACTCCTGCGGCAAGAAATTACCCGCAGGGAGTGACTTGGGCTGGTCCCTCACTTTTTAGACGCGTCACGGAGCCGGGGCGACTGAAGGCGCGCCGGCTCGACGGCATCGTTCCGCACATCTGGCGCCAAAAGGCCTCGCATTCGCCTGTGCGCCTACGACAGGACGGCAGCTCTCCAGCCTCCCTGCGCCGGCGCGCTCCACTCGCGGCGGCGCGGTTGCGGTGGTATCCTCAGGCGAGGCGACGCTCGTGAGTTTCCGCAAGACTTGCCGCGGTTTCGGAATCGCCGCTGCGTTTCTGGGAACGCTCTACGCGTTCCAGCTCCCATTCCGGGAATATCCGGGTGTGGAGTACAACGATTTCCCGCTCCCGCCGAACTGGCAGGAGGACGGCGAATGGGTGTTCGCACGGTTGATGTACCCGTCGGCCCCCACCGCGCGTTACGGACGCCGGTATCTGATAGGCGGCGGGGATTGGACGCACGGCATGACGAGCTGGACGCAGGATTATCCCCGCGCCGACCGCCACTTCGCCGAGGAGCTGCGCCGCCTCACGCGCATCCAAGTCCGTTCGGTGGAACAGCCGGTGAATCTGGATGATGGCGACGAGGTCTTCTATTATCCGTGGCTCTACGCCGTCCAGGTCGGTGAATGGAAGCTGACGGAGGCCCAAGCGTCGAAGATGCGCGAGTATCTGCTGCGCGGCGGCTTTTTCATGTGCGACGATTTCTGGGGAGAGGCGCAGTGGCAGGTCTTCCTCCAAAGCATGCAGCGGGTTTTCCCGGACCGTCCGGTAGTGGAGATCGACGACAATGACGCCATTTTTCATACCGTTTATAATCTCCAAAACCGCTATCAGATCCCCGGCCAGCGGTACGTGTGGACCGGCGTTACGGAAAAGTGCTACGGCTGCCCGCCGCACTGGCGCGGCATTTACGACGACAAAGGACGGCTGATGGCGGCGATGTGCTTTAACTCCGACGTGGGCGACTCGTGGGAATGGGCCGACGATCCCCGCTATTCGGAAAGGTTCTCGGGACTCGGCATGCGGCTCGGCGTGAACTATGTCGTCTATGCTATGACCCATTGACACGTCCAATGCGCTTTTTCGCCACCCAGTCAAAATCGTGCGCCGAAATCGGTCTCCGTTGAAAGCGCCGCCCGGCAAATTTTTCCGGCGAGCTATACTCAATAGCGAGAAGTCCGGCGGATGGCATTGATGAAGCCTCGAATCGCTCTTTTCGGTCTCCTGTGGGGAGTTACGCTGGCGGGAATTCTCGGCGCCCTCCAGCTGCCCTTCCGCGAGTATCCGGGATTTGAGTATTACGGATTCCCGCTCCCGCCTGACTATATGCAGCCCGGGGAATGGACGTTCGCGCGGCTGATGTATCCCCAGACGCGGTACGGGCGCTATCGATGGTTCTCGGATTGGACAAAAGGCATGTCAAGCTGGACCATTGACTATCCGCGCTCCGACCGGCATCTGGCCGAAGAGGTCCGAAGGCTCACCCGCATAGATGCCCGCTCGGTAGAGCAGCCGGTCAATCTCGACGACGGCGACGAGGTGTTTTACTACCCGTGGCTGTATGCGGTCGAGGTCGGCCACTGGGAATTGACCGATTCGCAGGCGTTAAAATTGCGCGAATACCTGCTTCGCGGCGGATTCTTCATGGTCGATGATTTCCACGGCACGCGCGAGTGGGCGGTTTTCGTAGCGAGCATGCGGCGCGTGTTTCCCGACCGCCCCATCGTCGAAATCCCCGATAACGATCCCATCTTTCACACGGTCTTCGATCTCAGCGACCGTTTTCAGGTGCCCGGCGCGCAATACATCTACAGCGGGCGCACCTTTGAATTCGACGGAGTTCAGCCTCACTGGCGTGGAATCTACGATGATAAAGGGCGGGTGATGGTCGCGATCTGCTTCGATATGGATCTCGGCGATTCCTGGGAGCACGCAGACAACCCGGAATATCCCGAGAAATTTTCCGGCATGGGCATGCGGATCGGGATCAACTATATCGTCTACGCGATGACCCACTGACGGGCTGCTCGCAGGCGCCACGACCGGCGTTCGCCTGGCCTTAGCGGCGGCGAACTCCGTGGAAGGCACGCCCGCGCACCACAACCGGCCCTCTTACTACAACCCGGCGCCCTCCTACAAATCCCCGAAAGAAGACTCCACCGTACGGGTAAACATACGCCGGCGCCACATACCCATAAGGGTACGGGTAGTAGTACGGATACGGGTACACGCAAGGGTAAGGGTATGGGTACACGCATGGATAAGGAGCGTACGCCGGATAAGGGTAAACGGGGGCGGCGACGACGCCCACCCCGATTCCGACTCGCACACCGGCATTGGCCTGCTGCGGCGCAATCAGAATCAGAATGGCAGCCATCATCAGAGCCGCTAACCAGGCATTTCTCATACTCAAGTCCCTCCTAAAACTTTTATCCACGCCCCAAAAAGAACGGAGCCAATCCTCCCCTCTCTAACGGCGATAAGCGCGATAGGCAAGCCGATGGCCGTAGTAGAAACGCGGCCCATAGAAAACCGCAAATCCAGGCGCGTAATAATAGGGATACGGATAATAGTACGGCCCGTAATACGGAGGCGGGGGCGGCGGGCACGCATAGGGGCCGCAGGCAGGCGGCGGTGGGGTCTGCGCCCGAGCCTCATACGATGGCCGCTGATAATCCGTATTGGGATCGACATAGCGGAAAGCCTGCGGCGCTCGCTCCGTCGAGATGGTGACCGGCGCTTCCAGACGGAACGTCAAGACAGACTCCGGATAAATCACCGTCGGACGGCCGCGCGTGAGCAGCACGCCGAGAACCCCGGCTGCGGCGCCCGCTCCGGCTCCAATCGCCGCTCCGCGGCCCCAGTCGGCGGCAGCTCCGATCACTGCCCCGGTCGCCGTTGTAGCCGCCACTCCGGCCGCGTCGCGGCCTTCGGAAGTAGGCCCGCTGCGGCTGATCAACTGGGACTGGATGGGAACCTGCTGCCCATCCACCAGACTGAGGTCGGTCAACTGAATGCCCAGCCGCGACACGCCTTCCACACGCCCGGCTTTTTTCGCTTCAGCAACGCGCCCGCCCACCGTTTGGCCGCGTTGCGCCACAACGATCCCATCCACAACAATCGGCCGCACCAATGTGGCCGAGAACGCATCGCCCGGTTCATTGCGGTCGGACGAAAGCACTTGGTTTACGCGCACGGTTACAAACGTTCCCGCTTTGATTGTCAATTGTGGCGGAATCCCGTACTGCGGCGGATCGGCCGGCGCCGAAACGACCGGCGGCTGGTTGGAATCCTGCGGCGGACTCTGGGCGTAATTCGGACCGGCTGGATCCGTTGCGCCATCGGCGGCCTGCGGCGGAGGATCCCCAATGCGCCGCCATCCGCGATGCGGCGCTGCATTCTGTTCCTGAGGCGCGGCGTCAGGCGTATTTTGCGCAAAGATGAGTCCGGCGGCAGCCGCGTACAGCATCAAACCATAAGCGGCAGCGCGGATGGGACAAAACGAAACGCTTCTCATAGTCATTCCTCGCGGTGTTCGACGCATTTTTCCCTGCATCTGTTTCGCCAGGCACGACTGTGAGCTAAACACTTGAAAAACCAAGGCCTGAATGCTCCGCAAATGGCCGGAATCCACCAACCCTGGTGCTTTTCAGCCAGCAGCACGGCTCCCGGCCAAGCACCGGATGGCGCCGCGATACCCCGTAATTGGCCGTCGGGCGCCGGCAAGAGAAGACGCCGCATTGCGATCTGAGCTTGAGAGTAACCGGCTCGCAAATTACGCGCTGGCTGCGCAGCGGAAGCCGACGTGGCCGGCGGGATCGTTCACCCGATGACTGTCCCGCGAAGTGACGCGCATGTTGAACGCGCCGCCCTCGAAGCTGCCGCCGCGGATGACCCGGCGCTCGGCTTTCGCGCCACGCATTCGGCGCAGGTCTGCCAGCGATTGAATCACTGCATGGGAAGGATAAGGGCTCCGCCAGCCGTCCAGGCAGAACTCCCACACATTTCCCGCGAGATCAAACAGGCCGTACGGATTGGGCGGGTAACTGCCTACGCGAACAGGCCCATTTTTAGCCGATTCTGCGTAGTTGGCGAAGCGCGGGGAGGCAGCCTCGTCGCCCCAGGGATACGTCGCGTCAGGACGGCCCCCGCGCGCTGCGAACTCCCATTCTGCTTCGGTTGGCAGACGCTTGCCCGTCTATTCGGCGTACGCCAGCGCCGCCTGCCAGGTTACAAAGACCACCGGAAAATCCGATTGGCCCGGTGGAAACCGATCGCCGTTCCAGGTCAGAAGGTAGTTGCCGCCCACACGCTCTTTTCTCCACTCAGGCCTGGCCGTTACAAACGTGCGGAACTCCGAATTAGTGACTTCGTAGCGGTCGATCCAAAAGGGAGGAATCTTCACCTCATGGACCGGCGTTTCGGCCAGCAGCATCTCCCGCAGGCCCGCACGCGCACTCGGGAACTGCTCGAACAAGTACTTCTCATCCGATCCCATTCGGAAGACGCCCCCCGGGAGATGGACCATCCCGGTATGCCGGGATGCGAGCGCCGCAAATAGCAAGCTTCGCCGGGGAATCAACACCCCGTTGGACGCTGCACAGAACCGGCGGTTAGCCGGCGCAGCGAAGATTTCCGCCGCCCGTAAACAAATGGCACGGAGTTGACTGAACGCAGCCGTCTCGGATCGAGAAAGACCGGCGGATTGACCGCGAAGAGCGGCCTTCTCGAATCAGCGCGCTGTCTGTTGCTCCCCTGGCCCGGCGCGAAAAATCCGGTGCGCCGCTCATGGGGAACCAAAACTCCGGGGTCAAACCGGCGCAAGCCGGAACTCAAGCAGCCGCGCGGCACAGGCGTTTCCGTCCTGTAACCCTTTGCCGCCGGAAAGCATCGTTGTCGAAAGAGGAGTCTCGAAGGCAAGAATTATGCGTTTGCCAGCCGGATCGTCCGTACACAGGAGACCCAACCCGTTTGCCGGTTCTGGCGCCGAGGTTTCAAGACGGCGCTTTTTGCTCTCGCTCGGTGCGCTGCTTCCCGCCGGACTGCGGTCGCAGTCCGCCGCTCAGCAAGCCCCGCAGGAACAGGAAGGCCGTCCCGTAGCCACATTCGGGAGCGACGTCAAGGTTGTGAACCTGTTCGTGACCGTGCGAAATAAACAGGGGCAGATCGTCCGTGATCTGAAAAAGGAAGATTTCATTCTGGAGGAAGATGGGCGGCCGCAGACGATCCGTTACTTCTCGCAAGAATCCGATCTTCCGCTGACACTCGGGCTGGTCGTGGATACAAGCCTGAGCCAGCGGCGCGTGCTTGGCGGGGAGCGCAACGCGTGCTACGTATTCCTGGATGAAATGCTGCGGGACAAGGACATGGCTTTCGTGATTCATTTCGACCGGGAAGTAGAGCTGTTGCAAGACCTGACCTCGTCCCGCAAGCAACTGGAAGCCGCTCTGGAACGCCTGGAAACGCCGCAACTGAGCCGCCGGCCGCAATGGGGAGGACGCGGCAGGCCGGGCTCTCCCGGTCCCTCGGGAACGCCGGGACGGCGGGGCGTGGGCACAACTCTTTATGACGCGGTTTTCCTGGCATGCGATGAGCTGATGAAAAAGCAGAGCGGGCGGAAAGCTTTAATCCTCCTCTCGGACGGCGTGGACATGGGAAGCAAAGTCAGCCTGCCGGAAGCGATCGAGTCCGCCCAGCGGGCCGACACGCTCGTGTATTCCATTCTTTTTTCGGATCAGCAGGCCTATGGATCGCCGGGCGGTTTCGGAAGCCGCGGCGGTTGGGGCGGACCGGGAATGGGCCGCCGCGGCAGAATGGGCGGCGGGCGAGGGTTTCCCCAACCGCAGGCGCGGCCTGACGGAAAAAAGATTCTGGAACGGATTTCGAAAGAGACGGGCGGCGCGTTATTCGAGGTCTCGAAGAAAGAATCGATCGGGCAAATCTTCGATCGAATCCAGGAAGAGCTTCGCAATCAATACAGCTTGGGTTACAGCCCCGACTCCAACGCGGGCGCGGGGTATCGGAAAATCCACCTCACAACCCGGCAAAAAAACCTCATCGTGCAGACGCGAGACGGCTATTACGCCGGAGCGTAAGGGCGGAACGCCCCAACGACTTACTTTCTTGCTTGCGCCACAGAGTCCCGGCTTTTTCATCGACCGGCCGACGCGCAATCTGCGTGGCCGCGGGGCGGGCGCTGGCAAGCTCGTGGGCCACTGCAAATGCCATCTCGCTTGGTGAGTCGCTGAGCGTCCAGCCGTTGTCCTTCGGGTGATGAAGATCAACGGGGTAGCTCGCAACCGCGATAGCATCCTCGAATTTACTGCAACTCAAGATGTCGTTACGGGTCATGACGGACTTGCTGACGATGCGGCCGCATGCTCGAAGACGTCGATAAATGCAAGCGCAAGGGAATTCTGATCAACACCTTCCTGCTCGCCAGTGACTACGGCCTAGTGCAATTTCTCCAGAAGGTGACCGAAATCTGCCCCGGCGGCAAGGCCTATTTCACCACTCGCTACAACCTCGGCCAATATCTCCCGATGAATTACAGGGACCGCAAAATGCGCGCAATCCATTAGCCGCTATGCGCGGTTGCGTCTCGAGCGAGCGGGTCATTTGCAAATCAAAAATAAAGCTTCAGCGCCAACTGTACCTGGCGCGGCGAATTGGCCTGGGAAGTCACTTTGCCGAATGCCGAGGAGCCAACCGTCAGATTCGGCGGTGAAAACTGCGGGTGGTTGAGGGCGTTGAAGGCTTCGGCGCGAAACTCTACCATCGAGCCTTCATGCAGCCGCGGCAGCGCAAACTGCTTAAACATCGACAGGGCCGAAGTGGACGTTCCAGGCGCACGCGCCGTCGAAATCTCGCGCGGAGCATTGCCCACCGTGAATGGCGCCGGCGTAACCGCATTCTGAGGGTTCGCGAAGTACTGCGTGAGCCAGTTGGAGCCGTTGTTACGGGTCAGGGGACCCAGTAGATTCGGTCGCTGCGGGCCGTACGTGGGCAAAGCGCGGGAGGTGCTCACGCTAAGCGCCAGCGGCATGCCGTTATCGAATCGCCACAGGCCGTTAGTTTGCCATCCGCCCAGCGCGGCATTGACGAAGCTGTTCCAGCGGCCGCCCCAGTGCTTTCCTCTGCCGAACGGAAGTTGATAGACATACGAGAACTGCAGCACCTGCGGAATGTCAAATTGCGAGACGGAACGCTCCAGGAACCGCTTGTTGGGATCTTGCAAGCTGGTCGCTCCCCCGAGCCATGTCGTGCAGCTACAGGCTACCGAAGAATCATCGATCGATTTGGAGAAAACATAAGTGGCCAGCAACTGCAGCCCGCTTGAAAAGCGCTTCTCCAGCCGCACCTGGAGAGAATGGTAGATGGAATCGGCGGACGGCGGATCGTTGCCGCTGAAGCCGCTGAATTGGGGGTACGGCTTCAGCAGTTGAGATTGCTGCACCGTCGCCGCCGACAACCCGCTGGCCGGATTGGTAATGATTCCGTAAAACGGATTGGCAACAAAGGAATTGAGCTGTGTGATCTGGTCCGGAGTTGCTGACTCCACCCAGGAACCCAGATAATTTAAGCTGCCTGCTCCCCCGAAATAGAGGTGTGTGCCCTTGGTGCCGAGGTAGTTTACGTCCAACAGCATGTTGCCTTTGAGTTTCCGCTGCAACCCAAAGTTCCATGTCTGCATGTACGGCGTGTTGTTCCAGGT
>DASREK010000229.1:0-2485 GCA_035652135.1 Bryobacterales bacterium
GGGCAGATTAGGCCGGGTTGCATCGCAAAACTTGAAGAGTTCAATCTTAGCACGCGAGGGGGAGATTCACGAGTCCCGCCGCGGCCGGACCGCGGAGAAAGAGGCGAGACCGCCGGCCCGATCTCGGCCGCTCGCCGGCAGCCTCTTCCGGAGCTCCTCGAATGCCGCCCGCGCCAGGAGCGGGTTCGCGATTTCATCTTTCCGAAGCTACCCGTCATTTGGAGCGCGCCCGGGCCTCGCCGCGTCCATCGCGATGTTACGATAGTCGCTGCCAGCCATGCCGTCACAGGCCCCACCCGCCGCCGGCCAGACCCGCGCGTCCAGAGCCAGGCAGTTCTTTGGACCTGGCGGCCTGCTGGCCGCCAGGCATCCCGAGTTTGAATTTCGGCCGGGCCAGTTGAAAATGGCGGAAGAGATCGAAGCTGCTCTGGCCGAGAAGCGGCATTTGCTGGTGGAAGCGGGGACAGGCACTGGCAAGACGCTCGCCTATCTGGTTCCAGTTGTCGCCAGCGGGCGCCGGGTCGTGATTTCCACCTACACCAAAAACCTCCAGGAGCAGCTTTACTACAAAGACATACCCTTTTTGGAAAAGCACTTCGATCGGTCTCTGCACGTCGCCTACATGAAAGGCCGCAACAATTTCCTCTGCCGGCAGAAACTTTATGACGCGCAAAACAAACCCCTGCTCAGCGGCTTGATGGAGATTGAAGATTTCGCCCTGATCCGGCAATGGGAGTCCACGACGGCCACCGGCGACCGCGCGGAACTCGTGAAATTGCCTGAAACCAGCACAGTTTGGGCCAAGCTTGACGCCCGGCGCGAGCTCTGTACAGGCCAGAAGTGCCCGCAGTTCGAGCGCTGCTTTATTTCTCTGATGCATCAGCGGGCTGCGGAGAGCGACATTATCATCGTCAATCACCATCTTTTTTTTGCGGACCTGGCGATCCGCGACCTCGATTTCGGCTCCATCATCCCCGATTACAGCGCCGTCGTGTTTGACGAAGCCCATGAGATCGAGGATGTCGCCGGGCAGCATTTCGGCGTGGCGCTCAGCACCCATAAGTTCGAGGAACTGGCCCGCGACATCGAATCGGTGGCGCGCGTGAACGATCTGGCCTCGAGCGGCCTGCACCGGACATTGGGCCTGCTGCGCGAGGGGGCTCGCGATCTATTCGCTTTGCTGCCCGGCGGCGAGGGCCGCTCCGGCTTTCGCGACCGCCCCTGCTTTCTCGAGAAGCACCAAAAGCAGTACGAGTCTCTGCTCGACGCCATCGATCTCACGGCCTCATCCCTGAAACTGATGCAGAAAAAAACGGAAGAGATCGCGCCTTTGTTGCGCCGCGCGGCGGAGGTACGCCTCAGTCTGGAATTTCTCCTCGCCGGAAACGATCGCTCGTTCGTTTATTGGATCGAGCGCCGCAATCGCGGCGTGTTCTTGCAGGCCACGCCCATCGATGTCTCTCAGTTGCTCGCAGAACGCCTGTTCGATCCGGTTGACACTGTGATACTGACTTCAGCGACGATGGCCGTAGAGGATAAATTTGATTTCATACGGAAACGCCTGGGCATCACAACGGCCCGCGAGCTCATAGTTCCGGGCCACTTTGATTACCGCAAACAAGCGCTTCTTTACGTGCCTCGCTCGCTGCCCGATCCGCGGGATCCGGGATTCGTTCGGGCTGCGGCCGGCGAGGTCACCCGCATCCTCAAGCAAAGCCGCGGCCGCGCTTTTGTGCTGTTCACAAGCTACCAGCAGATGCGCCAGGTGCACGATTTGGTATCGTTCGCCATCGAGTACCCCACTCTTCTCCAGGGGACCGCGCCTAAAACGGCCCTGCTCGAGGAGTTCCGGTCCACGCCCCATTGTGTGCTGTTTGCAACTTCCAGTTTCTGGCAGGGAGTCGATGTGCCCGGCGAACAGCTTAGCTGCGTCATCATCGACCGCCTGCCATTTGCCGTGCCGAGCGACCCTGTCGTGGAAGCCCGTATACGGAACATCCGCGAAGACGGCGGCAACCCGTTTTACGAGTACCAGGTGCCCGAGGCGGTCCTTGCGCTCAAGCAGGGTTTCGGCCGGCTGATCCGGAACCGCAAGGACCGCGGCGTGCTTGCGCTGCTGGATAACCGCATTTTGCGGCAGCGCTACGGCCGGATTTTTTTCACCAGCCTGCCCGATTACGCCCATACCACGGAATTCGGGGAAGTCGAAAAGTTCTTCCAGGAATGAATGCTCGAGCAAGCTCCGCCCGGGGACCGGGCGACGCCCGGCTGGTCTCGCCGCGCCTTCCATCGCCGGAAAAAGTGAAATGCCCCTAATGCGCTATGATTGATGTGCGGGAACAAAATCAGCCTGGCCGCTCCTGTCGCCCAGGACGCCGGGCTTCTCCGGCGCTTCCGTCATGTTTGAAATTTCGGTGGAAAGAAGCTTTGCAGCCGGGCATGCTCTGCGCGGGTACAAGGGCAAGTGTGAGAATATTCACGGACA
>DASREK010000230.1:0-22443 GCA_035652135.1 Bryobacterales bacterium
TCTGCTGCGCCTGACGTGCGGGCTTGAACCAGGGGAGGAGTTCGACGCCCGCCTCCAGCAGGCGTTTGAAACTATAGGGTTCGCCAAAGTGTCGACCAGCGCGGAGGACGCACGCGGGCTCGGATTTTTGCGGCTTGGAGACGCCGTTTCTATGAATCGCGACCGGCTGGTTGCGCAAGCTAAGACGGCTGCGCTGGCGTTGGCTGAAAATTATCAGCCTGCCGCGCCGCGGAACGGCATCCCGGCAGCCGGTGAAGCGGGTTATGCCCTGCTTGATCTCGGAATTTACCTGGCCCATCGCGCTGGGCAGATCAGCGATTATGACGCGGTCGTGGCCCGCAAGCTGGCTTATGTATTGTCGGGCGGCCGGCTGCAAGGCCGGCCGCTGGTTTCGGAACAATACCTGTTGGATTTGGAGCGGGAGGCCTTCCTGAGCTTGTGCGGCCAGCGGCAAACGCAGGAACGGATGCAGCATATGCTCAAGACCGGAAAACCGCTGAGAAACTAGGCGGCGGTTCCTCGCGCCCAAGCCGCCGGCTCAACCTAGAGCAAGGCGGCGGGAGCCTGAGGCTACCGCTGGAAGAAGGGACTGAGCTTGGCGGCCGCCCGCGACATCCGGCTGTTGGAATCGCAGGGCGGCGCGGCAAAGGGAGTCTTCATGCGAGAAGCAGTCATAGTAAGCGCGCTGCGTACAGCCGTTGGGAAGGCGCCGCGCGGCACGCTGCGAAACACCCGCCCGGATGATATGGCCGCCACGGTGATCCAGGAGCTGTTGCAACGGACACCGCAGATAAAACCGGAGGATGTGGACGATGTAATCCTGGGCTGCGCAATGCCGGAAGCGGAGCAGGGATCGAATGTGGCCCGCATCGCAGCGTTTCGCGCGGGCCTTCCGGACACCGTGAGCGCCATGACCATCAACCGGTTTTGCAGCTCCGGCTTGCAGGCGATCGCCCTGGCGGCCGAGCGCATACGAGGCTACGGCGCCGAAATCATCATCGCCGGCGGCGCTGAATCCATGAGCCTGATACCGCGGGGCGGCCACAAACCAGCGCCAAATCCCTGGCTGGTGGAGCGGCATCCCGAGGTTTATCTCTCCATGGGGCTCACCGCGGAAGCTCTCGTCGAGAAATATCGCGTGGCCCGTGAGGACCAGGACCGCTTCGCATTGCGCAGCCATCAGAACGCTCTGGCCGCGCAGGCTGCGGGCAAGTTTGACGAAGAAATCGTGCCTCTGCGTGTGGAATACTCGACCCTCGACAATGGCCGTCCCTGCCGGCATGAGCTGGTCTTTCAGAAGGACGAGGGACCCCGCCCGGATACCACTCTCGAAGCGCTTGCCAAGCTAAAGCCGGTATTTCACGTACGGGGAACGGTGACCGCCGGGAATTCCTCACAAACCAGCGACGGGGCGGCCGCGGCTTTGGTGCTCTCTTCGGATAAGGCCAGAGAACTGGGTTTGAAGCCCCTGGCCCGTTTCGTCAGTTTCGCAACGGCGGGAGTGCCGCCCGAGATCATGGGCATTGGGCCGGTTGTGGCGATCCCGAAGGCTCTGGCTTTAGCCGGATTACGCCTGGACGACATGGATCTGATCGAGCTGAACGAGGCATTTGCGGGCCAGGCTCTGGCCGTAATTCGGGAGGCGGGCCTGCCGCTGGAGAAAGTAAACGTGAACGGCGGAGCGGTCGCGCTCGGGCATCCTCTCGGAGCCACGGGCGCAAAGCTCACCGCGACAATCCTGCACGAAATGAAACGGCGCGGCTCCCGCTATGGCATGGTTACGATGTGTATCGGCGGCGGCCAGGGCGCAGCGGGAATTTTCGAGAGAATCTGAAAAGCTGTTGCCTCTGCTCCGCGCCGCCGGCATCTCCTGGCTGGCCCGCGTACTCCCGTCGGGGAGTCATCGCAAGGGAACTTGCAAGGAAGGAGTTTTTGATGGCTACCATCGCGACAGCGGCGTCCCGAGCAAAGGGCGGCAGCTTCCTGATCGAATCTGTCTCACCGGACCAGATTTTCACGCCGGAAGACTTCACCGAGGAGCAGCGCCAGATTGCGGCTACGACGGATGAATTCGTAAACAACGAAATTCTGCCCCAAGTGGAGGCGCTCGAACACCAGGAGCCTGGTTTGACGCGTTCGCTGCTGCGGAAAGCAGGGGAACTGGGTTTGCTCGCGGTCGGAGTTCCCGAGAAATTCGGCGGGCTCGAAATGGATAATGTCACAGCCCTCCTTGTCGCCGAGCACATCGCCAAATATGCGTCGTTCTCCAGCACGTTCGGCGCTCACAGCACCATCGGCACTCTGCCGATCGTTTACTTCGGGACCGAAGAGCAAAAGAGAAAGTATCTGCCGAAACTGGCCAGCGGCGAGTGGATGGGCGCGTATTGCCTGAGCGAGCCTCATGCCGGCAGCGACGCCTTGGCCGCTCGCACCCGCGCCGACCTGGACCCCACGGGGAAGGTCTACCTTCTTAACGGCGAGAAGATGTGGATCACCAACGGCAACTGGGCGGACCTGTTCACGGTTTTTGCCAAAGTCGGCGGGGAGAAATTCACGGCCTTTCTGGTGGAGCGTTCTTTTCCGGGCGTGCGCTCCGGCCCCGAAGAGAAGAAGATGGGCATCAAGGGCAGCTCGACCTGCCCCGTAATTCTGGAAAACGCGCAAGTGCCGGCCGAAAACCTCCTCGGAGAGATCGGGCGAGGCCATATTATCGCGTTTAATATCCTGAATCTGGGCCGGCTGAAGCTGGGCGCCGGATGCGTGGGCGGAGCCAAGCGAGTTCTGTCCATTTCCATCCGGTACGCCAAGGACCGCAAGGCGTTCGGCAAACCGATCTGCGAATTCGGCCTCATCCAGCACAAGCTCGCGGAAATGGCGATTCGAACGTACGTGGCCGAGACGCTCGTGTACCGGACGGGCGGCTTGATCGACGCGCAGCTTGCTGAGTTTTCCTGGGAGCAGCCCGGCGCCGAAAAAACGGCGCTGAAAGCAGTGGAGGAATTCGCTGTTGAGTGCTCGGTCGTGAAGGTGTACGCCTCTGAAATCTTGGACTACATCGTGGACGAGGGTGTGCAGATCCACGGCGGCTACGGCTACCATCAGGACTACGCGGTGGAGCGAGCCTATCGCGACTCCCGGATCAACCGGATTTTCGAGGGCACGAACGAGATCAACCGCCTGCTGATCTCGGGCATGCTGCTAAAGCGTGCGGTGAAGGGACAACTGGAGCTGATGCCTGCGGCGCAGGCGCTGATGAACGAAGTGCTGTCAGGCTCCAGCCTCTCTGAGCCGCCCGGCGATGGATCGCTGGCGGCCGAAAAGCAGATCGCTGCCAACGCGAAAAAGATCGCTTTGCTTTCGGCCGGTGCAGCGTTCCAGCGGTTTCTTACAGATTTGGAAAACCAGCAGGAAGTGCTCGCCGGCATCAGCGACATGATCATGGAAGCTTATGCCATGGAATCCGCGGTTCTGCGGGCGGAAAAGATCATCAACGGCGGCGCTGCGGGTGTCTCCGGCGAGAACGTTTCCGATATGGCGGTCGTCTTCGTTCGCGATGCCATGAACCGCGTCGAAAGTGCGGCCCGAGCGGTGCTGGCAGCCTCGGCGGAAGGCGATGCTTTGCGCGCGCAACTGGCGATTTTGCGCCGCCTGGCGCGCTTCGAGCCGGTCAACTCGATCGCCCTCCGGCAGAGGATCGCCCGCCGCCTGATCGCCGCGGAAAAGTACGCCCTAAGCTGAGCGCCGTGCCGGAGCACGCCAGGGCTGAGAATCCGGCGGGGCCATCTCCCCGGCGCGCAGCGCGGCAGAGACTGGTGCTTGCGGTCGGGTTGCCTGGTTCCGGCAAATCCACTTACTTCGCCCGGCGCGGCATTGTGCCGCTCTCGAGCGACTGGCTCCGGCTGATTCTCGCTGACGACGTTACCGAGCAGCGCTTCCAGCCGTTCATTTTCGTCGCGCTTCGATTTCTCGTGCGCATGCGGCTCAAATTGGATCGCCCTGTTACCTACGTGGATGCGACGAATCTCACGCCCGCCGAGCGCGGACGCTACATTGCGATCGGCAGGCGCCATGGGTGCCAGATGGAAGCCATCTTCTTCGATGCGCCGCTCGAGGTCTGCCGCGAGCGAAACCGCGCCCGCAAGCGCCGCGTTCCCGAAGAGGCCATGCTGGCGCTCTCCGCGCGCCTTCAACCGCCGGTTCTGGCCGAAGGTTTTGACAAGATCACCACAATTTACGCCGATGGGAGGACAGTTACCGAGACCGTCTCGGGCAGCCAGGATGCCCCTTCCGGCTCCGAGCGGCCCGGATCCTAATCTTTGATTCCGATCCCGAGCGCCTTCATCTTGCGGTACAGGTTGCTGCGTTCGAGGCCCAGGATCTCCGCCGTGCGCGTGACGTTTCCGTTGGTCTCCTCCAGTTTCTTCAGAATGTACTCCCGCTCATAGGCGTTGCGGGCTTCTTGCAGGCTGGCGAACTGCGGCAAAGAGCGGCGGTCGATTTCAGCCGGGCGCCGGGCCGCCGGCAAGGGCAAATGTCTCACATCGACGCGCACCTGCGGGTTCATGATGACGATCCGCTCGATCAGGTTCTTCAGCTCCCGGACGTTTCCCGGCCATGGATACTCCTCCAGAGCCGCATAGGCCGCGGGCGTGAGCTCCTTGGGTTTCCGGCCGTAAGCGGTCGTGAATTCGCTCAAAAAATAATTGACCAGGAGGGGAATGTCCTCCTTCCGCTCGCGCAGGGGAGGCACGTAAAAGGGCACGACATTGAGGCGGTAGAAAAGGTCCTCCCGAAAATTACCGCGGTCGATCTCTTCTTCCAAATTCTTATTCGTCGCGGCGATCACCCTCACGTCCACCTGCACGGATCCCGCAGCGCCTACTGGTTCGAACCTCTGTTCTTCGAGCGCCCGGAGGACCTTTGCCTGGGTCTTGAGACTCATATCTCCGACTTCGTCGAGGAACAGCGTCCCCCCGTCAGCCTTCTGGAACTTGCCGATCTTGTCGTCATGAGCGCCGGTGAACGATCCCTTGACGTGCCCGAACAGTTCGCTCTCAATCAGTTCCTCCGGAATCGCTGCGCAGTTCACCTCGACAAACGCCTCTTCGGCGCGGGTGCTCTGGGCGTGGATGGCGTGCGCTACGAGCTCTTTGCCGGTCCCGCTCTCTCCGTAAATTAACACCCGGCCGTTTGTGGGGGCCATCAAAGCCAACTGCTGGCGCAGGGCCTTCATCGGAACGCTCTCACCGATGATGTGATAGCGGGATTTGACCTCTTCCTTCAGGCGCTCGTTTTCCAGCAGCAGCCGGCGGCGCTCCAGGGCGTTTTTCACCGTCACCGTGACTTTCTCGATCGACAACGGCTTCTCCAGAAAGTCGAACGCGCCGAGTTTGGTCGCCCGCACCGCTGTTTCAATGGTCCCGTGGCCGGATATGACTACGACGGCTGGACGCCGGGCCGCGTCCAAATCCTGGATCTGCGTTAGCACGCCCAGTCCGTCCAAGCCGGGCAGCCAGATGTCCAATAGAACCACCGGGTAAGTTCGGGCCGCGAGCTGCGCGAGCGCCTCCTCCCCCGAGCCGACAGCGCGCACAGCGTAGCCCTCGTCCTCGAGCACTCCGCTCAGGGACTCCCGAATGCCAGGCTCGTCGTCAACGACCAAAATCCAGTTCTTCTTCATGAGACCAGGTTCCCGTACCACAGACGCGCGGCAGCGCCCCCGCTTCGACCCGCTCAACCCTTCCGCGATTCGGCGCCGCGAGCGAGACCCTGATTCCGTGCCGGGCTTTGCCGTTTGTAAACCCGCCACGCGGACCCGTCGCCTTCGGACTCGCGGGCCCGTCCTCCGGCGACAGCCCCTCCCGATCGCGCCAGCCGTCCGCTCTCATGAAACTTTCGCCGCCACCTTCGCCTCTATAACCGGAATCTCGACGATAAACTTCGCTCCGCGCGGTTTGTTATCTTCAACCCGGATTGTGCCCTTATGCTCAGCGATAATCCGGCTGACGATGGCCAGACCCAGGCCCGTGCCCCGCTTTCGCGTGGAAAAATAAGGCAGGAAAAGCTTCTCGCGATCCTCCGGCTGAATGCCATGGCCCGAATCGGCTATCGTAAGCTCGACCATGTCCCCGCCGGCGCCCGCTCCCGTTGATATGACAATCTGCTGCTCCTCGCCGTTGTCGCGGCAGCCGTCCATAGCTTCCAGGGCGTTGTCGATCAAATTCACCACGGCCCTCCGGAGCTGCTCGTGATCGATGGCGACAGGAGGTAATGATTCCGCGAGCTGCTTTACGACTCGCAAATCATGCAACCTTCCGTTGTATGTATCCAGGGCCGCCTCGACCACTTCATTGAGGTCGCCGGGCTCAGGGTGCGCGGCCGGAAAGCGGGCGAATTGCGAAAACTCATTCACCAGCGTCTTGAGCGTTTCAATCTCGCGGTTGACAGTGGCCGTACAGCCATGCAGCACGCGCTCCAGCTCGAGCCGGCCGCGCACATCCTGGCTCGGCCCAAACCGCGCCACCAGGCGGCTTATGCGTTCCGCCGAGAGTGCAATCGGCGTCAGAGGATTCTTGATCTCGTGCGCGACGCGCTGGGCCACTTCCTGCCAGGCCGCCGATTTTTGCGCCCGCAGCAGCTCGCTCATATCCTCCAGCACGATCACGCACCCGCGCGGCACGCCCGACTGCTCCGGCCGGCCATCCTGTTCCAAAGCCGAAACAGTGATCGCCAGATGCTTGGTTTGCCCGTCCGAAGTCAAGTCCAGCGATCCGGTTGCAAGGCCGGTTCGCTGCGCGCGGCGGATCAGCCGCTGCACCTTGGCGGCATCTTCGGCGGCGAACAGGTCTTCCAGCCAGCGCGCCGGGGCCGCCTTCTCCGGCGTGAAGATTTTTCCGAGCGCCGGGTTCACGCGCAATATTTCGCCGCTCGACGCCAGAGAAATGACGCCGGTCGGGATGCTTTCCAGAATCGCCTCTGTGTAGCGTCGGCGGGCTTCCAGTTCGTCCCGGCTGTGTTCAAGCTGTTCGGTCATCTGGTTGAATGAACGCACCAACAAGCCCAGCTCATCGATGGCCCGGGTTTCAATCCGGTAGTCGAGACGCCCGCTCGAAAGCTGAGCTGTCGCCTGTACCAGCCGTTCAATTGGGGCGACGATTTGCTTGGAGAGAAACAAGGCGATCCAGGCGGCGACGAACAGAATAAACAGCGTGATCAGCGAAAGCATCCCGACATAAAAGTACCGCATGAACCGCCAATACTTAGCCTGCTCCTGGTAGGACCGGTACCGGGCGTCCACCGCCTGCTGCTTGGCTGCGAGGTCTTCCGGCATCTGCCAGCCTGCAACCACCCATCCTAAGGATCGTACAGGCCGGTACGCATAAACGATCTCGTCGCCCTGGTCGCTGAAGACAGCGCTTCCAGCGGCTCCCAGGCGAAGCGCCGAAGCTGGGAGCCTGTGCCACATTCCAGTCAGATCCGAAGACTCCGCGTGCTCGATCAGCGGCGGCTGCGCGCTCGGGCCGACGGCGACGTAGGAAAGGTGGTGCGCCAGCGCAAAGTCCCGCAAGGTCCTGTTAAGAGCCGCGACGCTGCGTTCGCCTTCCAGAGCAGCGGTGACCTCGGGCATCGACGCGATCCATTCGGCCAGCGTTTCGGCCTTGTCCCGCGCCGCATCCTTCAGGCGCTCGCTGATCGCTTTCGAATCCTTCTGGAGCTGCTCGATCGGCTGATTGAACCATTTGTCCAGCGTGCGATTCAGGACGTTGAAGGAGAAGAAAAACAGGAAGACGACCGGCAGAATCGTCAGGCCGAGCGCCCCAGCCACCAGCCTGGTCTTGATTCTGGATCCCAGCCGGTTCCCGCGCCGCTCGAGGTAAAGCTTCACCAGGTTGCGGAACAGCATGAAGCCGAGGGTGATCATCCCCAGAAACACCAAGGTGGAGATGCCCCAGAGCACGACGGTCTGCTGAACGTCGCTTGGACGAAACTCGCCGAACGACAGGGAAGTCTGCCAGAAGACGATGGTCATCAACGCCAGCAGCAGGAGGCTCAAGCTCAGCAGGTACCAGCGTTGTCTGGCGGTTTTGCGCTCCACGACAGGCTTACTCTTTTTGGTGTGGGAAGCCCTCAAGCGGGCACCCCTCGCACCGAGGCCGCCTCTTCCAGCAGTGCTGCTTGCCGGTCACGACCAACAGCGCATGGAACCCATTATATACTGCGGCGTCCGGACGAATTTCCGAGTGAAACAGCGCTTGAATCTGGCGGTAAGACCACGATGGCTGGGCCGCCCGATGCCGCTCGAGAATGCGGCGGGTGTAGGCATCCACCACGAAGATCGGATGATCGCCGCCATAAAGCAGGATGGAATCGGCCGTCTCTTCGCCGATGCCGTAGATGGCGAGCAGCTCCAAACGCAATTGCGCGGTCGGCGTCCGGAACATCCGCTCCAGAGAACCCCCGTGCTTGCGGCGCAGATAACTCAGAAACGCTTTCAGCTTCTTCGCCTTTTGCCGGTAGTAGCCGGAAGGGCGGATCAATTCCGCCAAATCGGACTCGGGCAGAGCTTCCATGGCCTCGACGGCCAGCACGCCGGCTCTTTTCAGGTTGGCAATGGCCTTTTCTACGTTGCTCCAGGCCGTGTTCTGGGTGAGAATGGCGCCTACGACGATTTCAAAACGTGTTTCACCCGGCCACCAGTCCTGCGGGCCGAAATGCGCCAGCAAAGCTTCGTAAAAACGGCGGAGAATACCCTCCGCAGCGGCCGGGCAACCCGAAACGAGCGGCGCAGGCTTCTTCGAATGGCCATCTTTTCTTGCATTTCCTGCGCGCTGTCTCACTGCTTGTCTGAGCTTGACGCCAGAGGGACTGTGTCTTAGTAAGGGAATCGCCGGCCCACGGGAGGCGCGGCTCTGTCTCGCGGGGACACCGGCCCGCCCTCGATGGGAATCGGCTGCGCGCCATTCGGAAAATTGATCTCAGAGGCGTTAAAAGTCAAATCGCGGTCGAGCACCATATCGAGCTGCGTGCCGCGAGCCAACACGGCGTCCGGACCGCGCGACAAGAGCACCCCTGCCAGGCCCGCGGCGGCTCCCGCCGCAGCGCCGATGCCCACGCCCATCCCGGGACTTCCGGCAGCCGAACCTGCGATCGCTCCCACTGTTGCTCCGCCGGCCGCAGCCTCGCCCACGGTGCGCGCATCTCCGGCCTTATTGCCTTCGCTCGTGATTTTGCCCTCCTTGCGGTCCAGGTCTTCTGAGGAACGGCCATCCAGGCCCCCCACGCGCGCCCGAAAATCGCGGGTTACTCCATTCGGCAAGATCATCGAGTCAAAGCGAATAAAGATCGCGCCCCGGCCCTTCACCCGCCCCGGCCGTTTCACTTGCGTGACTGTACCTTCGAAGTAACTGCCGGGAGGGATCACAATCTTGCCATTCACCAGAATTGGGAAAACCGATTCCAGATAAATGCGGTCGCCAGGCGACGAGTGCTTTGTGCTCACGCTGTTGATCAAAGCCAGCGGAACACGGGTGCCCGACTTCACCACATAAATTCCGTTCTCAGGCTGCGACTCAACGTTTTTAACCGGTTCCCGTAACCCTTGGCTGGGTTCCCCGGTCTGGCCGAGGACCCATCCGCATGCCGCAAACAACATTACCGGGACAGCGATGAACCTCATCCACAGCGCTCCTCTCTCAATTTTAGCCGAGCTTCTCGGCCCGCCCAACGAAAATCCACTCCGACAGTAGAAATGCGGGAAACACTGAGGGAGTTTCCAGGAATTTCCCGGCGCAGGCGCTGTTTTGCGGTACGTTCGCCGCCTCCAGACAAGGAGCTTCTTGCGAATCAAGCAGCTACCGCGCCACAACGGCGCCCCAAAAGCGGGCAGAGGTCCGAAATCTCCCGACGCCTCCTAATGGCGCACCGGAAGCAGGATTCCTTTCTGCGACCACTGCCCCTCAATGCCCACAAGCACTTCCAGACTCCCCTCGGGAGCGTCCCATGGGACTCGCAGATTGAATTGATACAACCCCGCATACCCAGGCGCCAGCCCCCAGTAATAAATGTCCTCCGGAGCGAGGGCTTCCCCGCCGATGGCGGCTTGCACCGGGTTGACCATCCAGGACTGGCCGGAAGGGGCTAGTTGCCCGGTCAGGGGAGCCGGCTGGCGCAGCGGGCCAAATCCGGTGCCGAAGAACAAAATGAACTCTCCCGGCTTGGCTGGCGCATCCTTACTCACCAGGGTTCCATCATTGTGGCGAAACGCATTGAAAAGTCCTGGAGAGTACGGCCGCACAACCACCGAACCGCTCGATTGCAGAGAGTCCACCCGCACGGTCACTTGCCATTCGCCGGGCT
The DNA here is from genome assembly GCA_035652135.1 of Bryobacterales bacterium. Classification (GTDB taxonomy): domain Bacteria; phylum Acidobacteriota; class Terriglobia; order Bryobacterales; family JACQDG01; genus DASREK01. The sequence goes on from DASREK010000230.1 coordinate 10,357, forward strand.
GTAACTCGAACGGAACCTGGGCATTGATCTGTAGTGGAGAGATGTAGAAGAGAGGAGCCGCAACCGGACCGAAGAAGACGGAGACCCCATCCAGCGTGACCGGCAGGAAACCGTTGTCGAGATCAGAAGCCCGAACTTCTCGTGTGGTTTTCGCAAGGCCCGTGCCATAGATGGAAATGATCGTCCCCGGTGCGACGAAGTTATTGGGCGCAGGGATGCTGCTCGCAGCGTTTACGACGCCGCCCACATTGATCAGCGGGGCCTCGGGACTGGGGACCCCATCCGCAGCAGTCAGAACTGCCGCTGCGGCCGCCGTAGCTAGCAGGTACCACCAACCCGGCCGCATCCGGTGCGCTGCTCGATTTGTCGGCTTGCAACGTTGCCGATGCAAACGTCGTCGCCGGCAGCTCAAGACATTGTACACCTCTTCCACCCAAGAGAAAGAGAAGAAGACTGAATTGCCTTCCGGCAAGCTGTCAATTCAATCGCCGGCGCTCATCGCTGCACTGTTATGAACGCGCCCGGCGGCGTGGAAACCCCATTGATGCTCGCGGAAATGGGAAGGTCCCCATCGGGCATGTTTGCGGGGATATGAATATTAATCTGGTAAAGTCCGGCGAAGCCTGGAGCTACGCCCGCATAGAGCACGTCGGAATCAGCGAGCACCACGTTGTTGAGCGTCACGGTGACCTTGGATACCGTTGCACCAATCGCATCGGGCAGCACGCCGGCCGCAAAGCTCGGATTGGTGGCGCCGAACCCTGTGCCGTAAAGCGCTACGAAATCGCCGGGTTTGGCCGGAGCGAAAACCGCTCCAGGCAACAGCCCAGGCGCTCCGATGAGAGATCCTGTGATTGCGTTGGTCGCCGCCACCGGGCTGGGGCCGCCCGAGTTGTGCACAAAGAAGAAGAACTCCGGCGCAACCGGCTGCATCACCACTGTCTGCGTGTTGCTGATCACTTGTCTCGATGCTCCGCAGTTTTGAATCACCTGCACTCCCACCGCGCCGGTGCTCGAAAGCGACGGCGCCTGCGCGTTGATCTGCGTGGGCGAGACAAAAAACATCGGCGCCGGCCGGGAGTCGATTTGCACGCACACCCCCGCCAGGTTCGACGGCAAATGGCCGTCGACCAGATCGCCTGCCGTTACGCCGCGAAGCACGCCGGGCGCAGCGAAATTCTGGCCGAAGATGCTGATCAATCCGTTCGGTGAGATCTGCGCGACCGGCGGATTGCTCAATCCGGCGCCCACGATTCCACCGGAGCTGATTTCGGGCGGTGGCCCCGCGCCGGATCCGGCCGCGGAAACGGTGACGCTCGTCGTGTAAATGTTGTCGCCGGGATCGGCTTGACTATTCCCGTTCGCCGCATTGCCCGCTGCGGCGAAAATAATGTCGCCAACGTCGCTGCTGGGAGCGGTCCAATTTACTTGAAAAGTTACGCCTCCTCGCGTGCCGAGCCGGGTACCGGGCAAAGTGTGCTCGGCAAACGATATGGTTCCGGCGCCGCAAGGCACGGGACCAAAGCTCGGGTTCTTCGGGTCGCCGCAGACTACCTGTACGTTTCCATCAAGCGGTTGGAAGCTGCCGGCGCTTGTCATCAGGCTGTTCGCTGGCCGCGCGGTCAACTGAAAGCCCCACCGCTGCTCGGTGGGATCCGAAACCGTTACCGTGATGGTCTGGGTCTCGCCTGGCTTGTACGGATTCACAGAAATACTGACCATTCCCGGACCCTTGTTTAGCCGCGACGGCGAGCTGTGGCACCCTGATTCCGCGCAACTGGATTCGCCAGGAAACGGCCCTCCTGTTTTAAAGGGATCCGGTCCTTCGCTGTATGACCAAAGCGCGGGAAGAAGCGCCCCGCAGAGCCCTAAGACCAAAGCGCAACGGCCGGAGCGCTTTGAAATTTCTGTATTCATGGTCCCTTATTGAAACCCGCACCGGCTGCAAAAGGTTTCACTGCCCACATCCGAAGAGGCGGGATTTACAACAAGAAGAGTGGACAAGAAATTTCGAGTCGCGGCTCGCGCTGCGCCATCCAAGCAGCATGCCTGCGCAGGTGCAGTAGAGTGTAAACGTGGCTCCGATCCAAAAAATGTGCAAAAGTGAACCGGAGCTCGGGCCATAGCAGGCTCTTCATGGAAGGGATGCCGAAACAACTATGCCTTTGCTGTTGACGGTTCTCCAAGGCCCCGGTGGGAAGAGCGAGAAGGATCCAATTTGCGGCATGCAGGTGGACCCGCTGCACGCCGCCGGAAGGCACGAACACAAAGGGAGGGTCTATTACTTTTGCAGCCGTAGCTGCCTGGAAAAATTCCGCGCTGAACCTGAGAAATACCTGAAGCCGGCCCCCGCCGCGCCGCCGATCGCCCGTCCGCCGGCTGCCAAAGCGCCGGCCGAATACGCCTGCCCCATGCATCCGGAGGTTGTGCGAGCCGGGCCCGAGGCATGCCCGGCGTGCGGCATGGCGCTGGAGCCGCGAACACCACTGCGCGTGGAATATGTTTGCCCGATGCACCCGCAGATCGTGCGGAGTGCCCCTGGCACTTGTCCGATCTGCGGCATGGCGCTGGAGCCGCGCACCACGCTGTTGGCCGAAGAGTCCAACCCGGAGCTGGTTTCTATGACTCGCCGGTTCTGGGTGAGCGCGGTGCTCACAGCGCCGCTGCTGCTCTCCATGATTTTCGGCCATCTGCCTGCGCTCGCGCAGCTTGCTCTGGCCACTCCGGTGGTGGTCTGGGGCGCATGGCCCTTCTTCGAACGTGCTTGGGCCTCTCTGGTAAACCGCAGCCTCAACATGTTCACTCTGATCGGCATGGGCACGGGAGCCGCTTACCTCTATAGCCTGATCGCTGCGCTCTGGCCGGGCATTTTTCCGGAAGCTTTTCGCAGCCACACTGGCCGTCCCGAAGTTTATTTCGAAGCGGCCGCTGCCATCACGACATTGGTCTTGCTTGGACAAGTGATGGAACTGCGTGCTCGCGGCCGCACCTCGGCGGCCATCCGGTCTCTGCTGAATCTGACGCCGAAGACCGCCCGGCTGGTTCAGCCCAATGGAGATGAACAGGATGTTCCGCTGGATCATATCAGGCCCGGAGACCGGCTTCGCGTCCGGCCGGGCGAGCGCGTTCCTGTTGATGGCCGCATTCTCGAAGGCAGCAGCTCGATCGACGAATCGATGCTCACCGGCGAGCCGATCCCGGTCGAGAAAGGGCCTGGCGATCGCGTGACCGGGGGCGCCGTGAACGGCTCCGGCAGCTTCATCATGCAGGCAGAGCGCGTGGGCGCTGAAACGATTCTGGCTCAAATCGTGCGCCAGGTCAGCGAAGCCCAGCGCAGCCGCGCGCCGATACAGCGGCTCGCCGATAAGGTTTCCCAGGTATTCGTTCCGGCCGTGGTCCTGGCTGCGGCAATCACTTTTGTCGTGTGGTCTCAAGCCGGCCCCCAGCCCCGTCTGGCTCACGCTCTCGTCAATGCCGTCGCGGTGTTGATCATCGCCTGCCCCTGCGCGCTGGGTCTGGCGACTCCGATGTCCATCATGGTCGGGATAGGTCGCGGAGCCACTTCGGGCGTGCTGATCAGGAGCGCCGAGGCGCTCGAGATTTTTGAAAAAGTAGATACCCTCGTCGTCGATAAAACCGGCACTCTGACCCAAGGCAAGCCGCACCTCAAGGCGGCAATCGCTTTTCAGGAGGGGAAATTTCTCGAGGAAGATTCACAAAGCGCAGCCGAAATCTTGCGCCTGGCAGCGAGCCTGGAAAAGGCAAGCGAGCACCCTTTGGCCGGCGCCATCGTTTCGGAAGCGCAGAAGCGCGGCCTGCCGCTCGCTTCTCCCTCCGATTTTCAGATGATTCCCGGCAAGGGAGTTACCGGAACAGTGGAGGGCCGGCGCGTCGCCCTGGGCAGTTTCCCGTTGATGGAGGACTTGGGCGCTGGCGCCGAGCCCCTCTTCGAGCGTGCCCGCGGATTCCAATCAGACGGCGCGACCGTGCTGCTGGCCGCGATTGACGGCCGGCCTGCCGGCCTGCTGGCGGTGGAGGATCCGATCAAGGAGTCGACCCGCGAAGCGCTCGCAGCGCTCCATCGCGAGAAAATTCGCGTCGTCATGGTGACAGGCGATGATCCCGCAACCGCCAAAGCCGTGGCCAGGAAAATCGGCATCGACGAGGTGGAAGCCGGCGTGCTTCCCGACCGGAAAGGCGAAATCGTCAAGCAACTTCAAGCCGAAGGACGGATTGTGGCTATGGCGGGCGACGGCATCAACGACGCTCCCGCTCTGGCGCAGGCGGACGTAGGTATCGCGATGGGCACGGGCGCCGACGTGGCCATAGAGTCCGCTGGAATTACTTTGGTCAAAGGGGATTTGCGCGGCATCGCCCGCGCACGCCGGCTCAGCGCCGCAACGATGCGCAATATCCGCCAGAATTTGTTTTTCGCTTTCGTTTACAATTTGCTCGGCGTGCCGATTGCGGCCGGCGTGCTTTATCCGGCATTCGGATTACTGCTGAATCCGATCATTGCCAGTGCAGCCATGAGCTTCAGCTCGGTATCGGTTGTCGGGAACGCTCTGCGGCTCCGGCACATCTCGTTGTGAACAAACCCCCGGGCTGTTGCTCGATCGGCTCGCTGGCCTCTGGCGCGCGCCCGCAAAAGCACTCAGATCCCGCCGCCGGGATTGCCCACATCCTCGCCAATCCCTGCGCCGCCGGCTGGCTCGATCCTCGCTTGCCTGCGCTACACGGCGGCTATGGTCTTCAGCGCCTTCTTGGTGATGGTGGTTAGCGGAATCTCGGGCAGTTCTTCCACCGCGCGCCATCGAAAGCCTTGCGGAGTCGGCCCCCGCAGCGCCGCCCGAAACACCGTTATCGTGTAGTTGTGATATGTAATTGAGTGCCGGAACTCCCGCAGCCGCTCTTTCAACGTCAGGCCCAAGGACGCGAGGCAATCCGGATCGGGCTGCTCGTTCTCCGCTTGGGGCAGCTCCCAAAATCCCGGCATCTGGGAACTATGCGGCGGCCGCTGCCGAAGCAGCAGCTTCCGCCCCCTCTCGACGACAGCCACGGCAATCCGCAGCCGCACCGGCCTCCGGGATTCCAGCCGCACGGGCAGGCCGTTCTGCGTTCCGAGGAGCAAAGCCTGGCAATGCGCTGCTACCGGGCACAGCGAGCAGCGCGGGTTCTGAGCCACGCAGATCGTTGCCCCGAGTTCCATCAGCGCCTGGTTAAAATTTCCGGCCGTATTGGCGGTTTCCGGGGTATGGCTCCCGCCCTTGCCGCCGGATCGGGTCGCTTCGAGCCACGCCTGAGCGCGGCGCCGCAGCGCCTCCCGGACGCGCGCGGAGCGGATGTCGCCGGAGTGGTTTGTCATCCTGGCGAGCACCCGCGCGACGTTGCCGTCGAGTACCGCCACCGGCTCCCCGAACGCGATGCTCGCCACTGCGGCTGCGGTGTAAGGTCCGACCCCCGGCAGTTCCTTCCAGTCCGCATACCGGGACGAAAAGGCGCCGCCCATTCTCGAAACAATGTATCGCGCAGCGCGGCGCAGGTTGCGCGCCCGGGAGTAGTAGCCGAGTCCGCTCCAGTATCGGAGCAACTCGGTTTCGCTCGATTGCGCCAGCGAATTCAGATCGGGGAAGCGCCGCAAAAACCGCTCATAGTAAGGCACGGCGGCTGCCGCCCGGGTCTGTTGCAGCATAACCTCCGAGATCCAGATCCGGTACGGGTCAGAGGTATTTCTCCAGGGAAGGGGGCGGCGGGTGCGGTGAAACCAAGCCAGCAGTTTTCGGCCGGAATCATCCGGCGCAGCAACAGCTTCCGCGGATGATGACTTTCCGGAACCTTTTGCGTCTAACTTCGTAAACATGCACAGAAGTGTTGGGCGCGCCTTCCTGAGGCGCCGGCCAACATGCAGCAACCCGCCTGAACTCAAAACCCGGCGGATTTTCCTCCGAATCCGCCGGGCCCTTTTTTTCGCTTGTTGTGTGTGAGTGATTCGGGCAGGCGCTGGAAGAACGCGCTGGCCGACAATTCACTTCTTTGCGGGAGTCGCGTTTGCGGCCGGCGCCGTCTTTTTCGCGGTTCCCGTCTTGCCCGGGGGCGCGGCGCCCTTGGCCGCCGCGGCCAAGGGATAACGCTGGATCCGAATGCTGCGAATTACCACAGGCGTGCGCGGCTTGTCATTGGAATCGCGCGGCACGTTGGCGATCTTGGTAACCAGCTCCTGCCCTTCCAGCACCTGGCCGAAAATGGTGTGATGGTTGTTCAGGTGCGGCGTCGGCACTTCTGTGATAAAGAACTGGCTTCCGTTCGTATTCGGCCCGGAGTTGGCCATCGCCAGCCGCCCCGGCTGGTCGAACTTCAAAGAGGCCACGAACTCGTCTTTGAATTTGTACCCAGGGTCGCCCATCCCGGTTCCCAGCGGGTCGCCGCCCTGGATCATGAAGCCCGGGATGACGCGATGGAAAATTGTACCGTTGTAAAGGGGGCGCTTCACCTTCTGCCCGGTTTTGGGATCCGTCCACTCTTTGGTGCCGCGCGCCAGGCCGACAAAATTCGCGACTGCCAGCGGCGCTTCTTTCTCGAATAGTTTGCAGACGATTGGTCCCATCGATGTATTGATGGTGGCATAAAGGCCCGGCTCGCGCTCCGCCGGCGCGGCTGGCGCCGTTTTGGGCTGCTCCTGCGCCCAGGCGAGCGCCGCAGACGCCAGCAAAATAAGCAATCTTGTTTTCACTTTCCCTTCTCCATTTCCTCGTGCTGGGCGCAGCAGTGCCGCGCGCCTACGAAAACGCATTATAACCGCATCGAGCGTCCAACGCGGCATCCAGCCGGGGCGATGGTCCCTGCCCGATCAAAGCGGCAGGGAAAACCTGCTTTCCGGCCGCCATCCTCATGAGCTTATAACTCCTGGTGCAGAGTTCCCAGCAGCCGGTCTTCCCAGGAAAAATCCGGCTCCGGCCGTTTCTGAGCCAAATACCACTGAAACGTCTCCCGGAGTCCTGCGACAAAGGCTGTGGGCTCGAAACCGAGCTCGCGCCGGGCCTGTGCAATAGATACCGTAATCGAAGGCAGATCGAGGTATTCGCCGAAATACAGAGGCGGCTGGAACACGTTTCCGCCGGCGGCCGCAATCCGCCGCCGGTGGACGAAGACCAGCCTGGCGGGAAGCCCCGCCGCCGCGGCCAGTGCCTGTACGGCCTCAACTTGGGTCACGGGTGGGGCATGAGCAATGTTGTAAGCTTGGCCGGGCGAGGCAGGGGCTTCGGCAGCTTGCAGGGCGGCCCAGACGAGATCTTTTACATAGACGAATTGCATGAGCCTGGCCCCATCTTCCGGAATAAGCACCGGCCGTCCTCGCACAATCCGATCCCAGAAAAAAGACTCGCGGTAGTACGGATTTTCCGGCCCGTAAATGAACGGGGGCCGCAGGGTCACGGCGGGAAAGCCGTGTTCTCGATGCATGGAGAACAACATCTGCTCGGATTCCGCTTTGTTGAGCGCGTATTCGCTGGACTGGCCGGCAGAGACGAGCCGGGCGCCCTCTTCCCAATCCCTACCCTCGGGGTAGACGGCCACACTGGACATAAAAACATACCGCCGGACATGTCCCGCGCACGCCTCGGCTGCGGCCTGCACCTGCGCGGCGGTTGTGCCGCGCTCAGCGTCGTAAACGTTATCGAAGACAAGGTCAAACCCCCGGTCTGCCAGCGCCCGGCGGATGGCGCCGGTATCGTTGCGGTCACAAAGGATTTCGCTCGCCCCGGCGGGAATTACCGATCTGCCGCGGTGCAAAATGGCGACGCGGTCGCCTCGCGCCAGCAGTCGGCGCACAAGCTCCCTGCCGATGAACTGCGTTCCGCCAATCACCAGTACGCTTCTTGACGCCGTCATGACAGGAACGTCCGCCAGCTTACATCTTTCTTGAAAATAGGACCCTTGGCAACCGTGGCTGGTAGGTCCGGAGGGCGCATGATATACTTTTGACGCCACCCGGAAAGACATGTCGCATACGGCCGAGAAGCAGATTTCTGCCCCGAGCCTCTCTACGCTGGTAGTTGACGACGAGCAACTGGCCCGCGAGGAGTTGTGCTACCTGCTGCGCGAATGCCCGGGCATCGACTTGGTCGGCGCCGGCACGAATGGGCTCGAAGCGCTCCAACTGATTCACGCCCATGAGCCCGATCTGGTGCTGTTGGATGTCCAAATGCCGGGCCTGGACGGAATGGGCGTGGTGCGGCGCTTGCAAAATCAGGGTGGAGTGCTGCCGCACATCATCTTCACTACAGCCTATGATCAATACGCTGTTGAGGCCTTCGAAGTCAACGCCGTCGATTACTTGTTGAAACCGATCGACAAGTCCCGGCTCCAGGTGTCCCTGGACCGAGTCCGCCGCCTGGTCGAGTCTCGGCTGGGGGCGGGCGCCAGAATCGAAGCCGAGGCTGTTCCCCAGGCCGCATCCCGTCCCGGCGCGCGCACCAAGCTGCTGGTAAAGCAGGCCGGGCGGCTTTTTCTCGTCGATTCCGAAGATGTGGTTTACGCCACGATTGATGACGGCCTCATCACCATCGTGGCAACGATGATCGAAGGGCAATCGAACTACCGCACGATCGAGGAGTTGCAATCGAGCCTCGATCCGGCGAGTTTCTGGCGCGCCCACCGCTCCTATCTTGTGAATATCAACAAAATCAAAGAAGTCGTACCCTGGTTCAAGTCGAGCTACCAGCTCCGGATGGACGATAAAAAACACACGGAAATTCCCGTGAGCCGGGCCCAAACCCGCCGGCTTCGGGAATTGCTGAAACTGTGAGGCCGGCCATGACAATCCTACCTGTCGAGAAGGAAAAGCTCCCCGAATCCATTCGGCCCATCTACCAGAACATGGAACAGAAGACCGGCAAGGTCCTAAACTTCTTCAAGTTTATGGCGAACAAGCCGGATGCGATGCGCGCGTTCCTCGATTTCTACAAGGCCGTCTGGGCCCCCGGGGCGCTCTCCCCCAAAATCAAGGAGCTGGCCTATCTGGCCACCTCTGTTAGCAATTACTGCGAGTATTGAAGCCGCGCTCATACCGCTTCGGGAAAGCGGGAAGGCGTGACCGAAGAGCAGATCCAGGCGTTAAAGGACCCTGGGGGCGTGCAGCGGGAGGTCTTTACCGCGGAAGAACGCGCTGCGGTACGCTACGCCAGGCTTCTGACCAAGCATCCATCCGGGGTGCGCCAAGAGGATCTGGATGAGCTCGGCAAGCACTTTAACGCTGAGCAAATTGTGGAACTCACCCTTGTCATTGGCGCCGCGAACCTGACCAACCGGTTTAACGACGGCCTGCGCGTGCCTGTGGACGTGTAGCGGAGGTTCGTCTAACAAGCGTTGCCGAAACCTATTCGTCTCGCTCGACCACGTAGACCTGTGTAAAGCCGGTGCGGTCGCTTGCGAAAGCAACCAGCTTTTCATCGGGCGAAAAGGACGGGTGGGGGTGGGTCCATTGCGGCCCGTAGACGGTGTCGACGGACATTTCCATCCAGCTCAAGGCGTTCTCTTTTTCGGATCGCGCCGCGGCCCAATCCTCTTCCAGGGCGTAGCGCGATTTTCGCCATTGGCTGCCCTGATTGGAGGCTTCCGGATAGCAAAGGGTCTTTCGTTCTCCGCTCGCCACACGGATCAGTTGCACTCCGGCATCCGGATGATTCGTATCGCAGAGGACAACTGTGCCGGCTCGGTCCGCCGCGATGTGCCAGGCATTGCACTCGGCGATGGTTTCGATGGCCCGGGTTCGCCAGTTCATGCGCTTCAGGGCCCGGGGCCACACCGCAAACACCAGGTCCCCCGTGAGCCCAAGAAACGTTTCGTGAACGACGAACTCGTCGTTGGTGTTTTCGTACAGGCATTCCAGGCCGGAGCCATCGCGGCGCACCCGGTGCATGCGCGGAGCCGGATCGCCGGCGAACTCGATCCACTCAGGCTCAACTGGAGAGAATTGCGGATGAATGACGGTCCGGGGAAATGGAATCACCCGCCAGGCGTTTCCATCGGCCCGGCCTACGGCGATACCGGCGCTGCCGCCCCGCTTGCAGGCGGCCGTGATCCAACAACCATCCGGGCTCAAGGAGCATTCTCCCAATTGGGCTCCCGATAGCTCGAAAATAAGCTGCTCTTCCAGCGTTGCGCGGTCCACTGCCCAAACGCTGCCGCCGCGGACGAAGAACACGCGGCTGCCATCCGGCGCAATGGCCGGCGAGAAAGGATGGATCGGGGGGCCGTCCGTAAGCTGCCGGATGCCGCCGGCCGGGAAAGCCGCTTCGAATAGCTGCGGCGCGCCGCTGCGGTAAGACGTGAACAAGAGCGCTTTCTGGTCCGGAGTAAACGATGAATGCAAAAAATAGGATGGATGATTGATCGAGGGGTGATTCGTGACCTGATGAACGACAGCCCCGGTCCTTCGATCCCGGCTGATTGCGTGCTCCGGCGGAAACAACGCTCCCTTACGCCACATGGAAAAAACCGTTCCTCCGGGGAAATGCTTTGGTGCAAAATAACAGCATGCCTCGTTATCGTATCCACTACCTGAAAGAGCCGCAACGGCTCCATTTCCGGCAAGCGGGGCCGTCGCCCGCCCCGGCGCGGCTGAAGAAGAAGGATTACGAAGCCGGCGGCGAGATTGAGGCCACCAGCCCTTACGCAGCGTGGAAGAAAATGCGCGCGGATGGAGCCGAACACCCTATTGATGTGGGGGACGCGCTCGAGACGGAAGCCGGAACCTTGCTGCTATGCAAATATGTGGGATTTGAAGAGGCCCAATGGATGGCGCCGCCTTCCGAAAGTGCGGGTAACGACGACACAGCCTCGCTAGCTCACGCGCCGATCGAAACGCCGTTGTAAGACGGCTTTCGGTCTTGTCTCATCCCGGGCGAGTCAGGCCCGGGCGCCCGTTCCCCCGATCCCAAAGCAGCGCCGCATCGTGCTCAGAAAGGCTTCGGCTACCGGGCATATGTATTTGTGGCGGTGGTAAATCAGTCCTAGATCCCGGTAAATCTTCTCTTCGAGCGGAACGACCTTGAGAAGGCCGGCGGCCTGCTCGGCCTGCGCAAAGGCGCTGCTCATAAGCGTGACGCCGATGCCGCTGGCGACGAATTTCTTGATGGTTTCCACGCTCGCCAGTTCCATCGAAATTTTCAGCCGGTCCTGGAAGCGGCGCAGATGGCGATCGAGTTGGAGGCGGGTCTGGCCCGTCTTTGGATACAACAGCGGATACTCGACGACTTCTTCCAGCTTTACCGACTCCCGCCGTGCGAGCGGGTGGCCGGGCGGAGTCAGCACCGCCATTTCATCGCGATGAATCGGCAAAACGTTCAGGTGGGCGTGCTTGAAAGGCAGCGTGACCACGCCGAAATCCACGGTGTTCTCGAGGACCTTCTCGATAATTTTCCGAGAGAAGTTGCGGGTGATTTCCAGGCGGACATCCGGGTAATCGCGCTTGAATTGAAGGATGGCCGCCGGCAGCACGTACAGCACCGTGGCTTCGTTCGCCGCGATCGCTACCGTGCCGCGCGGACGCCGCCGCATCAGATCGAGCTCCGCCAAAGCGGCGTCCCGCAACTCGCGCAGGCGTTCGCCGTAGCGCAGCAGGGTTTTGCCCGCCACGGTCAGCTCGACTTGCCTCGCGTGCCGCACGAACAGCGCCTGTCCGCACTGTTTTTCGAGCAGCCGGACCTGCGTGCTCACGGCCGGCTGCGTCCGGTAGAGGCGCTGTGCCGCCCGCGAGAAGCTTCCCGCGTGGGCCACCTCGACAAAAGTGGCAATCTGGTCAAAATCCACGGCGTTCTTGCACGGCCACGACAGCGTGCATATACTGAAAAATCATTGTTTCACAATCGCTCCGTCGCCGCTATGGATTTTGACCAGCTTCGCAGCTTCGTTGAAGTCGCCCGGTTAAAGAATTTCTCCCGGGCGGCGGGAAAGCTGGGCTTGACGCAACCCGCGATCAGTACACAGATCCGTCAGTTGGAGGATGAGTTCGGGGTACGCCTATTCGACCGCATCGGCAAAAAAGTCTTCCTCACCCAGCCCGGTTTGCTCCTGCTGGACCACGCCGGC
>DASREK010000231.1:0-4596 GCA_035652135.1 Bryobacterales bacterium
GACAATGTCGGCGGCATCAGCGGCGCGATGCGCGTAGGCCTGCTCGCCGACGCCTTCAATCTGGAATGCACGCCGCACAATTGGGGCAACGTCATGGATTTGGCCGTGCATTTCCATCTGGAACTCGCGCTGCCGAACGCCTACTGGTTTGAGATGCCGCATCCGGCGCACCTGGCCGACCGACCGTACCAAAGGCATAGATTCCGCATCGATAAGGACGGTTACGTCAACGCGCCTACAGAACCGGGACTCGGGTATCCGATAGATCATGACGCTCTGGATCGCATGCTGAAGCGCATCGACCGATAAGGGGGAAGGCATGGCAATCGCACGATCAGACAGGAGAGAATTTCTACAAACACTGGCGTCCGGCGCGCTGAGTTTCGCCCGGCCGGGGCGCGCCGCGGCTGCGGCCGGCAGCGCCGGCAAGCAATTGCGCGGTGTTTTTCCGATCGGCCAGACTCCCTTTACCGAAGACGACAAGCTCGATCTCGAGTGTCTCGCGAGAGAGGTGCAGTTTTGCAACCGCGGCGGCGTTCACGGTTTCGTGTGGCCGCAGATCGCGAGCGGCTGGTCGAATCTTTCCCACCAAGAGCGCCTGGACGGTGCGGAGGCGATTCTCGCGGCCGGCAAAGGGGGCAAGACCGCGCTGGTAATCGGATGCCAGGTGCAGGGCGCCGACCTGGCCAGGTCGATCCAGTACGCGAAACACGCGGCAAAGCACGGGGCTGACGCTGTGATTTCTTTGCCTCCGGAGAAGGGCAGCGAGAAGGACTACTTTGAGTTCTACAAAATGCTGGGAGCAGCGACGGAACTGCCCCTCATCGTACAGACCGTGGGAAACGTCAGCATCGATCTGCTGGTGGAGATGTACAAAGCGATTCCGACCATGAAGGTGGTCAAGGACGAGGCAGGCAACCCGCTTGAGCGTGTAACCGAAATCCGGCAGAGGACGGGCGACAAGCTGGCGGTGTTTTCCGGTCAAGGCGTGCGAACCATGATCGAGGAGATGCGCCTGGGGTTCGCGGGCCACTGTCCCACCACGGGGCTGGCCGACATCTATGCGCAGGCGTTCGATCTATGGCACGCCGGCAAAAGGCTGGAGGCGTTCGACATGTTCGGCCGCATTCTGGCTTTTGGCTCCATCCCCGGCGCGCAGAACTATATCCTTACGGCTCGTGGCGTGTTCAAAGAAACGACCAGAACGCGTCCCACGCCGGGCATGGGCGGCGGCCCCGGGGGCCAGCGTCAACAGCCGCTCACCGAGGAGAGGAAAAGGGTGATCCGGGAGGCGCTCGACACCTATTTGAGGTCCTACCTGCGGGCATAGCGGCTGGCCTGGATTTCGCGCGGCTCCGGGCTCCGGCGGAAGGCCGCCAACCTGCGCTGAAACCGTTGGTGAAAGCCGATGTTTTTCCGGGAGAGGCCGTCCTTGACGTCCTGTTTCCGTCCGGCGAAACATCCAAAACAGCGGATCCCTCGTTGCCCCCGCGCAACCAACGGGCGGCGGGCTTTGATCTTTGATCTGGATTGCACCAGGAAACATCCAGGCCCCTGGCGCGCGAGATCACCCAGTGAACGAAGCGCAGAATCCGCCCTGCCGTTTTCGGCGGCCGCCCGCCGCTGGCTTCGAGGGCAACGAAGTTCATGGCTGCAAGGTTGCGGAGGGTCGTTTTTCTTAGAAACAAAGCCGAACTGGCTTGCGGCAAGCAATTGCCCTTATCGCTAGCAAACATCTTATAGGCAACATGTTTTAATTCAGAAGCGGCTTCTGGCGAGAGGCGCCGGGAGAAAAGCTAGGCTTTCAATGCTTCGGGGGCGCGGGCTTCCCTCCGGCTAAACCGCCAATCCGGCAGCAGCCGGAAAATGATCAACGTGGCGAGGGGATGCATTAGGCCGGCGATGGCGAATATCGGTTTGTAGGAAAATTTTTGGACAACATAGCCCGTAGAGAGATTGGCGATCATGCCGCCCACCGCGCCGCCCATGCCGGTGAAGCCGCTCGCCGTACCAACTTGCGGTCCCGGGAATAGATCGGTGGGGAGGGTCTGCAAATTGGCCACAAACACGGCATGGCCCAGCGTCATGAAGCAGGTCAAGGCGATAGCCGAGGCCCCACCGGATGCCAGCGGCGCGAAAATGCCTGCGGGCATCACCGCGGCGCCGCATATCAGACCGAGTTTCCGGGCCCGCGGCAAGGACCAGCCCCGGCTGATCAGCCAGCTCGAGAGCCAGCCTCCCAACAAATAACCGAGGTCGCCGAAAATGAACGGCACCCAGGCGTACTTGCCGATCATGCTCAAATCGTAGTGTCGCTCTTTGCTGAGATATTCCGGCAGCCAGAAAATAATGAAATAGAGAACTGGGTCTGTGAAGAAACGCGCAATGATAAGCGAGTAGCATTCGGGACGCGCCATCACCCGGATCCATTCCCTCTTCGGCAGCCGGGCGGGCACGGCTTCTTCCGGGGGACGCACTTTGTCTTTCAGAAAGTTCCATTCCCCAGCGGTGATCCAGCGAGAAAGGTGGGGCGGCTGGTACAGAACCAGCCATAAGGCCAGCCAAAGGAAGCCGACGGCGCCGGTCCACAAAAAGGCTGAACGCCAGCCATACGCCAGGGTGAGCGCGGATACAACCGGCGGCGCTAGCGCCGAACCGAGCGAGGTTCCCGAGTTGAAAATTCCCATCCCGAGCGCACGCCGGTCGGCAGGAAACCATTCCGCCACCGTCTTAGCCGCCGCCGGCCAATTGCCGGGTTCGCCCACGCCCAGCAGGAAGCGGCAGGCTGCGAGCGACCACTTGCCCCGCGCCAGAGCGTGCGACATTGCCGCAGACGACCAAACGAAAATTGTGGCGGCGAAGCCGCGCCGCGTGCCGAGGCGGTCGATAATGGGGCCGGAGAGCGCATACATGATCGCGTAAGCGGCCAAGAAGAAGAACAGAATCTGGCCGTAATCCTGTTCGGTCATGCCGAATTCCCGCCGGATGGACGGCGAGACGACCGAGAGGGCGAGACGGTCGGCGTAGTTAATGGTCGTCGAAAGAAGGAGCAGGGCCGCAATGACGTATCGGAATTTCGGTATGCGGAATTTCATGCGCCCGCCTGGAGCGTCCGGACGGGCCGTTGTTTGGCCCCTCCATCGGCAACAGCATCATACTCTCAAATTGCAGAAGCCGATTACTGGGGAAAGGTTTTTTCTGGAAGATCGCCGGTGAAAAACAAGAGCGCTTCTAGCTCAAATTTTCTTGCAGCCGCCGGCGGACCGAATCGGTGACCGTGGCCAGGATGTCCACGCCGGAATCGGTGTAGCGGGTTTCGAGCACAAGTCCGTGGTCGTGCAGATAGGAGATCTTGTCCCCTTCCCGCTGGTCGAAATGAAAATGCGCCCGGGTGATGGGTTCCAGGGCAGGCGAGCGGTCCAACACTTCCAGCAACGCGGGCAAGCCTTCTCCGGTGAGGGCCGACACAGCGACAACGGGAGACGAAGGCCAAGCCTGCTTCTCGGCTTCAGTGACCGCTGCGCGTTCGCTCTCTGGAACCAGATCGATCTTGTTCAGTACCAGCACACGCGGCTTATCCTGCGCGCCGATTTCCGCCAAGACCTTTTCGACCTGCGCTTCCTGCTCGCGCCGGACAGGTGAGGAGAGGTCAACCACGTGCAAAATCAGGGCGGCCTCGCATACTTCCTCAAGCGTCGCGCGGAAGGCTTGCACAAGCGTTGTAGGCAGGCGGCGGATAAAGCCTACCGTGTCAGATACGAGCACGCGGCGGTGCGACGGCAGCTCCAGGCTGCGAACCGTCGGATCGAGCGTCGCGAACAAGCGCGAGCTCTCGAGCACGCCGGCCGAGGTGAGGGCATTGAAAAGCGTCGATTTACCCGCGTTGGTATAGCCGACCAGAGCGATCGTATCGAGCGGCACCGCCACGCGCTTCGAGCGTTGCCGGCCGCGGCTGGCCCGAACCGCTTCGAGCTGCTCCTTGATATGCCGGATTCGCCGGAAAATCCTGCGGCGGTCCGTCTCGAGCTGGGTTTCGCCGGGGCCTCGTGTTCCAATACCGCCGCCGAGACGCGACATCTCTACGCCGCGGCCCGCCAGGCGCGGGAGCAGGTAATTCAATTGCGCCAGCTCAACTTGCAACTGGCCCTCGCGGGTGCGGGCGCGGCGGGCGAAGATGTCCAGAATGAGTTGGGTGCGATCAATCACCTTCACGCCCAACTCGCGCTCCAAATTGCGCTGCTGGGTCGGGGTGAGGTCGCGGTCGAACAAGACCACGTCGGCGCCGAGAGCCCGGGCGCGCGCCCGCAGCTCCTCGATCTTCCCGCGGCCGATCAGCGTGGCCGCTTCCGGCGTTTCGCGCGACTGCACCAGACGGTCCAGCACATCGGCGCCAGCGCTGCGGGCCAATTCGGCCAATTCGTTCAGCGATTCCTCGGGTCCGCCGGCAGGCTCTTCGCGCAATACTTCTTTCTTCCACTCGAACCCGACCAGGATTGCCCCTTCTCCGCCCCGGCGATTGGTGGATGTTATGGCTTATGCCTCCTTGTCATCGTTATTGGATGAGCGAGGGGCCGGAGCGTTTCCAGAAGATACGGC
>DASREK010000232.1:0-15371 GCA_035652135.1 Bryobacterales bacterium
CGACGGCCGCGCGTTAACTGTGGATGTTGGGGGGGAAAAACGCTGGATTGCCGCAGAGGACAAAGCGCACTACCTGCCCGCCGTGGACGTGTTCGTGATCCGGCGCTACGTGGAAACCCACGGGCCATTCCTGATGAAAGATCTCGCCCGCCGCTACGGTCTTTCGCTCGAAGCGGCCCAGGCGCTGGCCGCCGGCTGCGGCGTGGAAATCGCCGCGGCGGGCGACCGCTGCTGCGCTCGCGACGTGCTGCGGCGCATCCAGCGCGCTTCCCTCGCTGTGCTGCGCCGCGAAGTCGAGCCCCGGCCGATTGAGGCTTACACCCGGTTTGCTCTCTCCTGGCAGCGCGTGACAGCCGCGCCCGCATCCACGCTCGACGTACTCGAGCAACTGGAAGGCTTGCCCCTGCCGTCGGCCGCCTGGCGGCAGATCCTCGGTGCGCGGTTAAAGGACCTAAAAGAAATCGAGGAACTGGTCCGCTCGGGGAACATCGTCGCGGCGGGACTCCGCCCCGGCTGGTTCACGCTTTCTGCTCGCGGCCGCGGGGGCTTGTTTGCCGCCGATGAGCCCGGCGCCGTGAGCCGCTGTGCTTCCCGGCTTCTCGAGCATCTAACCGAGGAAGGCCCGGCAACCCTGGCCGACCTGCGCCGCGACACCGATCTGACGCTCGCCGCTCTCAACGCTGCCCTGGCGGAACTGTTCTGGAGCGGCCGGATTTCCTGTGACGGGCTGCGAGAAATCGAGAGACTGGGGCGCCCACCCAAAGGACGCCCCGAGGCGCCTGCTTTGCGGCCGGTGTTGATCGACCCCCTGGAGCGGCCGCCTCGCGCCGAGGCGATCGCGCGCTTCCGCCAAGCTTTTCGCAGGTTGCCGGGATGGGAAGGCCGCTGGTTTCCGCTGCGCCTGCGGCGGGTCCCGGAAGATCTCCGGGGCCAGGAGATCGCCCGTGTGGCGCTCGGCCGCTACGGGGTCCTCGCCCGCGAATGCTACGAGCACGAGGATTCCCCAGTGAGCTGGAGTGATCTGTTTCCCCATCTCGAGCGGGCTGAGTGGCGCGGCGAACTGCGGCGCGGCCATTTCCTCGATGCGCTGAGCGGCATGCAGTTCGCGCTCCCGGAGGCCGTGGATCGCCTCCGGAGCGCGCCGGAGGCCGGCTATGTATTGCTGAATTCCTGCGACCCCGCGAGCCCTTATGGCGCCCGGCTTTGCGGCGCCTGGCTGCAATCCGTTCCCATCCGGCGCCGCCCCGCCAATGAAGTGCTGCTCGACAACGGAACGTGTGTTCTATACGCCGAAAATCACGGCGCGCGGTGCTGGGTTCGCGCGGGCGATAGGGCTGCCCTGAGCGCGTATGTGGATCTTCACACCGGCAGCGGGCTGACAATCGAACAAATCAACGGCTGCCCGGCCGCGGGCAGCGAATTTGCAGCGCTGCTGGCGGAACGCGGCTTCAGGCGCCAGGCGGGGGGCGCGCTGCGCCAGCCGTTTTTGCATCGTTTTTCCCTGGGATAGCAAGCAAGACCGTCGCTCAAAACGGTCCCACAGCAAAAGCAGGACCGGTCCGCGCCGTCCCGGCGTTTTTATTGCATGCCGGCCAAAAGAGCGCGCCAGAGCACCACCCAGCGGTCTTTGGTTCGGGACATTACGAAGAGATCGCGCCCCGATTCGTTATATTCTTGGCCGTGGATCTCGTAAACCATTTTCCAGGAATACGTAGCGACCGCGGCATCCCCGGCCAAGTCGATATCGGGATCTGAAAAGCTGCACTCCTTCACCCGGGCCGTCCGCGCAAACTCCGCATAGCTGCGGGCGCAAGACTCGCTCCCGATGCACAACGACTGGAAATCGGGCCCCTTGATCGTCATATCCGGATGGAAGTGTTCTTGCAGCAGAGCGGGGATCTTTTCTGGAGGGTTTTTTAGCCAGGCATCGTTGATGTGCTCGAGGAGAGCGCGGATCTGTTCGCGGTCTCGATCTTTGTCCGCCGCAGGTGAAGTCATTTTTTCCGGTCCTCGGTCCGCGCCCAACCCGGGGAGCTTCCGGGCGCCGCAGCCGCGCCGCCCGGCAGAGCCGCCGGCGGGGCTTCCGGGCGCGGCGGAGCCGATTCTTGATTCTAGAACGTTTTGCCGCCATCCGCCCGCGCTTGCACTTGCTCCGGGCTCCGGTTCCAGGTATGCTTGACCCTTCACTCCAAGCCTTCTCATGAGCGGGGCATCCCAGGGACAAGTGGTCTCGCCCATCGCCGAGCGAACCCGGCGGCGCATCACCCGCCGGCTGATGCCATTTCTGTTTCTGCTTTACATCGTCGCCTACCTCGATCGCGTGAATGTCGGCTTTGCCGGGCTGGAAATGACGCGCGAACTCGGTTTTTCGAACGAAGTCTTCGGCCTGGGGTCCGGCATCTTTTTCGTGGGCTACGTGATCCTCGAAATTCCAGGAACGATCCTAGTCGAGCTATGGAGCGCCCGCAAATGGATCGCCCGCATCTTGATCTCCTGGGGGCTGCTGGCCTCGCTCACAGGTCTGATTCACACGGCGCACCAGTTCTATTGGATCCGGTTTTTGCTGGGCATGGCAGAGGCCGGTTTTTTCCCCGGCATCATCGTGTATCTCACCCACTGGTACCGCTATGAGGATCGCGCCAAGGCGGTCGCGATGTTTATGGCGGCGATTCCGGTCGCCAACATTATCGGCTCTCCCGTTTCAGGTCTCCTGCTGCGCATTCATTGGCTCGGTTACTCCGGCTGGCGATGGCTGCTTTTGCTCGAAGGCATTCCGGCGTTGATCTGCGGGGCCATCACGCTCTTCTACCTCACGGACTGGCCGAGGGATGCGCAGTGGCTCCCGCAGGACGAACGCGAATGGCTGACCGCGGAACTCGAGCGCGAGAAGGAAACCAAAAAGAAAGTCCGGCCGATGAGCGTCTGGCAGGCTCTTCGCAACCGGGATGTAGTCTTACTGACATTCGTTTACTTTTTTGTTGTCACCGCGAGCTATGGCGTAAATTTCTGGCTGCCCAAAATTTTGCAGCGGCTCTCGGGCTTGAGTCCCTTCCAGACCACCCTCATTACGGCGATTCCATACCTTTGCGCTTTGCCGGCGATGCTCGCAGTCGGCTGGCACTCGGATCACACCGGCGAGCGGCGCTGGCACACCGCTCTTTCGATCTATGCTGTCGCCGCCGGCCTGCTGCTGAGTCAGTTTGTCGGAGGCAGCGTTCCGCTCGCAATGGCTATGTTCTCAGTGGCGGTTATGGGTCTGTACGCCTACTTGCCCGGCTTCTGGGCTCTTCCCACGACCTTCCTCACCGAAGCTGCGGCCGCGGCCTGCATTGGCCTGATCAACTCGTTCGGCAATCTCGGAGGCTTTGTCGGCCCCTATGCAGTCGGGTTCCTGAGCAACCGGACCGGGACCTATGCGGCTGGAATTTATTATTTGGTTGGCTCGGCCATTTTGTCGGGCTCGCTCGTCCTGGTGCTGCGCGGCACGCGGAAGCTCACCGCGGAAGCTTGAAAAGACATCGTTTCTCCGGAAAGGCGCTGTTTCTCCAGCCCAAGGGGCCGCCGGCCGCCAATCAAACATGACAATCTGTGTTTCGGCGCTTTCCTGGCTGCATATTTCGCGGGCATATGCCGGACCGCTGGCGGAAGCAACTCCACGCCTGGCTTCCCGCGTGTCTGTGGGATACTTGCGCAACCTGTATGCGCTGATATTGATATTCTGGTAGCTCACTATGCTCCAGGGCGTGAACACTCCGATCATAACCCCCTACGGCGCTGATTTTCGCCCTGACCTCGGCGCCATGCGGGCGCTGATCGATTTCGCTCTCGCCAACGGAGTCCGATCGATCTGCGTTGGCACGACGACGGGAGAGTTCATCCACTATTCTCTCGGCTTGCGCAAGCAGATGCTGGCTTGCGCCATCGCGCATACTCGCGCTCCCGTCGTCGCTGGAATCGCGCATTCCACCTTCGACGGCGCGCTCGAGCTGGCGCGCGCCGCCGCCGACGCCGGCGCGCGGGCACTGCTGCTGATGCCGCCCTATTTTTTCCGCTATGCGCAGGACGAAGTCCGCGAGTTCTTCCTGCGTTTCGCGGAGGTCCGGCCAGCCAACCTCCCGCTGCTGCTTTATAACATTCCCGCATTTACCAACGAGATTTCGGCCGAAACCGCGCGGGAATTGCTTTCCACCGGGCTATTCGCCGGGATCAAGGACAGCAGCGGCTCGCTCGATTTCTTCCAGCGCCTGAAGGCGCTGCGCTCGCAGCGCGCATTTACGTTGCTAGTGGGGGACGATCGAATCTTCACCGAGGCGCGCATGCAGGGCGCCGACGGCGTAATTTCGGGCGTCTCCGGAGTGGTTCCCGAATTGGTGATCGCGATCGAGCGCGCCGTCCAGGCGGGCGCCGCGAGCCGGGCTCAATCGCTCGACCGCCGCTTGCGGGAGTTCATCGCCTGGCTGGACCGCTTTCCCGTGCCGGCCGGGATCAAACTCGCTCTGGCCGAGCGCGGCATGCCTTCAGGTCATGAAACCGTCGTGCTGGGGCCGGAGCGCCGGCGCCTGGGAGAACAGTTCCGGGCATGGTTCCGCAAATGGCTGCCGGCAGTGCTCGAGGAGGCCGCTGCATGAAAGAGCGGCGCCTGGGCGATATGCCGGCTGAGGAGTTTCGACGCCTCGTTTGTGAAACCGCCGAATGGATGGCGGATTTCTTGGCCCGCGCCGGCGAGCGCCCGGTCCTCCCTTCGGTGGTTCCCGGAGCAGTAGCGGCAGCCCTGCCCGCGCAGCCGCCCGATCACGGCGAGGAAATGCCGGCCATTCTCGCCGATTTTCAAAGGCTGATCTTCCCGGCGCTCACCCAGTGGAACCATCCCGCGTTTCTAGGCTATTTTGCGACCACCGCCTCCGGCCCCGGCATTCTCGGCGAGATGCTTGCCGCTTCCATCAATACCAACGCCATGATGTGGAGCACCTCGCCGGGCGCTACCGAGCTGGAGCAGGTCGTGCTCGATTGGCTCTGGCAGCTCGTCGGCCTGCCCGATCATTGTTTCGGCATGATTCACGATACCGCCTCCACCTCCACGCTGCACGCTGTGGCGGCGGCCCGGGAAGCCTTGGAGGATCTGGCTATTCGCACTCGCGGCCAGAGCGGCGCGCCGCCTCTGATGCTCTACACCTCCACGCATGCCCATTCGTCGGTGGAAAAAGCGGCGATCGCTCTCGGAATCGGCCAGGATAACGTCAGAAAAATCGAGGTGGATGACGAATTCCGCATGAAGCCGGAAGCTCTGGACGCTGCAATTTCGGTGGACCTACTGGCCCACTGTCGTCCTTTCTGTGTCGTAGCGACGGTGGGAACAACCTCCACCACTTCGATTGACCCGGTGCCGAAAATCGCCGAGATCTGCCGCCGCCGCAGGCTATGGCTCCACGTGGACGCCGCTTACGGCGGGGCGGCGGCTATTGTACCCGAGATGAGCCATGTGCTTGCCGGCTGCGATCTTGCCGACTCTTTGGTGATCAATCCCCACAAATGGCTTTTCACCCCGCAAGACCTGAGCGCCTTCTACTGCCGCCGGCCGGAAATCCTCCGGCGGGCCTTCAGCCTTGTGCCGGAATATTTGCACAGCGGCCGCGATGCGAGAGCGCTCAACTTCATGGAGTATGGCGTGCCTTTGGGACGGCGGTTCCGGGCCCTGAAGCTGTGGTTCGTAATTCGCTACTTCGGCCGCGAAGGGCTGGTGGCCAATTTGCGCGAGCACTTGCGCTTGGCGCGCGAGTTTGGGGCGCGCATCCAGGAGCATCCCGACTTCGAGCTCATGGCGCCGGTTGTCTTCTCGACGGTTTGCTTCCGCTTCCGCCCCCAGCGCATTAGCGAAACGCAGCTCCAGCGGCTGAACCGAAGTCTGCTCGAGGCGGTGAACCGCACCGGCCAGTTGTTTTTATCCAACACCGTTCTTCACGATAAATTTGTTCTCCGACTCGCCATCGGGAATCTGCGGACCACACAGCAGCACATTGAAAAGGCCTGGGAACTGATCCGCAGCAAAGCGCGGGAACTGACGCTTTGACCGGCGGAGAGCGCACGGCCCAGGTCCGCCTCACGGCTATCTATCCTGGCTGCAAAGGAATGTTCGGGCCGTACCTATCGCGCCGCCCCATTTCCCCGGAACGGCTGTCTTTCCAACGCCTGGGCGAGCGCCGCGCGCGCCGGCCCGGCTACTTTCACCACCGGCCCTCCGGCATAGAGAGCCTCCGGCGGCTTGTCTTCCCAGAGCGCTCCGGCTGGGTATATGGAAATGAAATCCCATACGATGCTCCGGCGATCGTGCTCCCCCATCGAACGCGAAATCAGGCGGCCCTTGTCCCAGAATTGCGCAACCCGCGAATCGGAAAGCCGGCTCAAGGTCGCCGTGGAAGGGGATGACCAATCGGTCAGCAACACCGGCTCCCAGATGACAAAGGCGCGCACCGGCTTCCCGGCGAACTCATCCAGAATATGTTCGGTTGCAGAGGCCCCCTGCAAGCAGATCGCTCAAGTCGGCGATACGAGCAGTAGCACACGGACGCTGTTTTTTGCCAGATTGAATTCGTTCTTGACATCGTCCGGGGATGCCGCCGTGAGGCTTCGCAGCGGGGATTGCCCGGCAGGAACCTGACTCCCGCCATAGAAAAACGCGAGCACAGCGGCCAGGAGCGCGGCGAAAATCACGGCGATACCGAGTTTCCGCTTCATCCATCACCTGGCAAGCAGGCCCGCCGCCGCGTTTGCCATCAGTTGAGGAAAAAAGATTGAGAGAAACACGAAACCAGCCGACACCCACAGGACAATCGTGCTGATCACGCTTCCCCGCTGGCGGCATTGCCGGGCCCGTGGCGCCTGGTAGAAACCGTAGGCGAGGAACAAAAGGGAACCGGCGAGAAGGTACGGACGCGCGGCATCGAGAAAAGTGGAACCGCCCGCAAGACCCGCCGCCAGCATGAAGGGAAACACCGGCAGGCAGCAGCTCGAGGCGGCCATAATGCCGGCGATGGCCGCAAGACTTGCCGCGGCTGCGTGGGATCCCGCATGCCGGCTCCCCGGGGCCGGCTTGGCTGCGAGGTCTGTTGCTTTATCTTGCATCTCTCCGCCTTGGCCGCAGTATATGCACTCTCAGTTCCCTGAGCAAGCCGACGAGGCCGCGAACATGGACCTACTCGTTTTCAGGGGGGCTGGTAGATTACTAAAAATCCCTTACCCGAGCCTCCGCGCGGGAGCCGCTCTTTCATTCTGAGGCTGAGCCCTCACATCTTTCGAAATTGGCCCGGCATAGAACCCAGGGATTTCACTTTATCGGTGTGTTCAGAGATGCTGGCGATCCGTTTTGGGCCGGCAAAATCGGAACTCAACAAAGACAGCACGCTGTTCCGCGACCGGCGAGCCCTAGGCTGCGGCTGGGCATGACGCACGAAGCAGCCGGGCGAAGCCGGCCTGGCTCACGCGAGGGCGTGGAACGGCGCAGTCTGAGCGGCAGTCCGCAGGCACGCGCCACCGCCCGATGCGCGCGCCCCTGCGCCTACCTTAACGTAAAGCCGCCCGTGCCCGCACCAAGGCCGTAGCCCGCGCCGTCATTATGGGTCGAGAGGAGGCCGAGACTGAGACCCGGCGCGGTGAATGGCACTCCGGTGTCCGCCGGCGCCAGAACGATCCCGGCCAGGTTGCCGGCAGGAAGCGCCAGCAGGACATAGGGCGGAATCGTGAATTTTCCCGCGCCTGCGGGCGCTATGCATGTCGCCGTCCCGCCGGCGTTGAAGCTGTTATTGAGCGCGCTGTTTACCAGGATCTGAACATTTCCGGCCGGGTCGCCTCCCGTCCATGTGACGGTCAATCCATCGGAGCGCGTCACGGTGGTGTTGTTGGCGGGGCTAGCCAGCGTCGGCAACCGAGGGACCGTGATCGTGGCGCTGAACGGGCCGACGTCCGCTCCACCTGACCCCGTCACGGTATACGAGCCTGGGACCAGAAACGACCCTGTCCCGCTCAGCGTGGCAGAGAATTCCCCGGGGTTCCCGGTGATGGGAACGCTCCCGTTGGGTCCCTTCACGGTGAAACTCGAACCGGCGTCGAGAAGAGTGACGGTACCTGTGGGATCCGTACCGCCGCCCCCGAACAGGTTATTGTTGTACGCGCGGCAGGTGCCCGGCGGCTGGTCGTCGATCCAAGTGGCAAAAAAAGGCTGCCTCCCCGGCTTTAAAGAGAGAATTTTAAAGAACTCGAATCGCGCCGTATCCTGGAACACAGGAGGGGCGGCGCCGTTTAGCTCATGGTTCAGTTCAATGGCGCCGTAGGCGACCGGTCCGGCCATGACGGCCTGCTCAACGTTGACCGATGCCAGCACGGGATTCGTCGGGGTGCAATCGCGGCCCCCTTTGGCCACCGGCATCAGGGTGGTGTTGCTGACCGTGTTGGTCGTGGCGCCGATCTGCACAACTAGCGGCACAGCGCAGCCGGTGGGAACATTGTTTGGCACTGTAAAGACAATCTGATCTTCCCCGATACAGCAGCCGGATCGGCCCTGGTAGGTCACCGGGGCCTGCACTCCGCCCAGCCACACGGTGAGGGGGACGTTGGGCATGTTCTGGCCCAGGCCTGCGCCCAAGGCGTCATCTCCGCTGACCGGGCCCAATCCTGTGGTCCACAATATCAGGACATCTCCCGGGTTAGCGGCGCCGCAAAAGGTGTTGGGGCCGCCGCAGTTGGCGCCCTTGGCCGCCGAAACCAGGCTGAAGTCGGGGTAGGTGACAATCGCCGGCCCCTGGCCGCTCGAATCGATGGTAAAGATGCCCACATTGCTGGGCGCTATACCGTGGCTTATCGAGTTGCTGGTCTGGCCGTTGTAGGTGACCGTAAACGTTCCCGAGCCTGTGGGCGTGTTCGAAGGCAATAGCGCGGCCACCTGAGTCGCCGATGTGTAATACATGAGCGCATTCACCGTAGTTGTACCGACGGTGACCGCCACGGACGTCCCGCTCAAGGTAGTGCTTTTGAAAGGCGTCGAACTGATGGAGATAGCGTCTGGACCCAAACCGGTCCCATAGATGACAAAGATCGCGCCTTGCGCGATGGGCGAATTGAAGGTGAGATTGCTGGCGGCGTTCCCCACGGCGGCGACGTTGGGGGCTGCGGCAAGCAGCGGAATAACCGCGGAGACCAGGAGCAGGAACACCGGCCACGGGAAAACGCGCCGAACAGGCTCATAAAAGGCCGTCAACACTACCGAGCCGACAGTTATCGTGGGGCATTTCGAGAGCATCGCCCTTCCTCCCGACACAAATTGAATTTCTCCCAGCAGCGAAGGCCACTTCACATGGCGAGTGAAGAGTCAACTGCTTTCACGAAAGTATGACGAGGGGACCGAAACTTGTCGTCACCCAAATTCGGTATGCAATGGACTTTTCTTATAGGCGCCGTACTGGTACTGATCGCAGAATGAGGGAGATCAGCTCCCCCTGGCGCTCGGTTGCCGTCTTGGAGAGGGTTCGCTTGACATGGGTTCGGGCGGTTTCCACCGAGATCCTCAATTCGGCGGCGATCTCCTCCACGCTCCGGCCCAGGGCCAGTTTGGCGGCCACTCGCGCTTCAGCAGGCGTGAAGGGGAACAGCTCACACAGCACCGGCACGTCGAGCTCGGGAGAGAACACGGAGTCAATCACGAGGATGCTCGCGGCCGGCCGGGAAACGCCCGGACAAGCGCCCGAATCTTTTGCCGGCATCAGAATCAAGCGGTATGGCTCTGCGCCCGACGGCCGGCTGATTGTGACTCGCCGCCATGCTCCGTTGCGGCCGCCGGCGGCCTCCATCACAGCTTCCCGGAATTCCGCGTTTTGCCGGACGGAAGCTGCTACGATCACTCCATCTTCGAGAGAAAGACCATCCCGCAAATCGGCGATCTCGCGCGCCGCCGCGTTCGCGTAAAGCACGCGGCCTTCGCGGTCTGTCAGAAAGAATGCGTGGGAGCACCGATCCAGGTGACCGGCCAACAGCGAGAGCTGGAGCCGCAGCGAAGCCAGCTCCCCATGCAGCAGAACGGCCCGCTTGAGGTGCGGCATGAGCGCGCGTAAGACCGCTTTTTCCGGTTCTCCAAAGGGGCCCTCGCAGGCGCCGCGCACAGCCGATATGATGGATTCCCGCCCCTCAGTCGCCAGAATAGTTCCACCCATTCCGTGAATGGCGCCTCGAGGCGCATAAAACTCGCGGAAGGCGGCGCTCGGTTCCATCTCTTCCCGCCGGGAGAGATCGGCGCCGGCTCTTACGGCGCCTTCTGGCCCGCGCGCGTTGGCGATCCGCCACGGATCTGCGGCGGAGTACGACTCAAAATACAAAGTCATATCTTCGTCGGACCATCCATACCAACAGTTCATTGAAAGCCGGCCATCCGCGGCGTCGCGCAAAGCCAGAGAGCATGCCTGGCCGCGAATGGAGGTGAGGAAAGCCTCCAAAAACACCTTCCAGCACGATGAATCGGCCACCGACGCATAAATCAGACCGGTCAGTTCAAGAACGGTATCAGCGTAAACCTGGCGCCCGGCCATATGCGAAGCCCCTCAAACCTGAGCGGATTAAGGTCCCAGGGATTCTACCGCAATTCGCTCGTTCAGTGTCTGGGTTATACAAAGATGGGCAAGATTCGCTAGTAATGCCCGCCCGGGCGTGTTCGGGCTGCGCTTGGCGGCATCCACAAACCGTGAAGCGAGACCTGAAAGATAGGTCTCCCCCCGGCGAGTGAGCCAAGCGAGCGGCCTACCCTTTCCCCGCCGAGGCCAAATCCCGCTTGCGCTTGATCTCGATATTGAGGCGTTTGATTTTCTGGTTGAGTGTGGAAAGGGGAATGCGGAAGCTCTCCGCCGTATCCGTCTGGCTCCAGTTGTACTTCTCGAGCTGCTCGATAATGATGCGGCGCTCGAATTCATCCACCAGGTCGAAAAGCGATGCTTCCGGAGGCCGCGTAAAGGTTGGAATCCGGCGGCGGATCGGAACGCCGTTGATAGTAAGCAGAGTATCGGGAAGCAAATCGACCGGGACCGTGGTATCCGTGGCCAGCACAACGGCCCGCTCTACGACATTCTCGAGCTCCCGGACGTTGCCCGGCCAATGGTAATCCATCAGCATCCGCATGGCTTCGGGGGCGAAGCGCAGCCGCGAGGAGCCATCCGGATCGAGAAATTTGTCGTTTTCCCGGCAGTACTTCGTGAAGAAATGCTCGACCAAGGCCGGAATGTCCTCCCGCCGCTCCCGCAACGGCGGCAGATCGATCTGGATTACGTTCAGCCGGTAATACAAATCCTCGCGGAAACGGCCTTCTTCAACCTGTTTGCGCAGATCGACATTCGTGGCCGCCACAATACGGACATCGACCTTGCGCGGATCGACGCCTCCCACGGGAACAAACTCCTTTTCCTGGATCACGCGCAGCAGCTTGGCCTGCATCTCCAGGCTGATCGTGCTGATTTCGTCAAGAAAAATCGTGCCCTCGTCGGCGATCTCGAAGTAGCCTTTCTTGGTCTGAATGGCGCTGGTAAAAGATCCTTTCAAGTGGCCGAACAGCGTGGATTCCAGCAGCTCGGAAGGCAGCGAGCCGCTGTTGACGGCGACAAAAGCCTTCTCGGCGCGCGGCGAGTTTGTGTGGATGGCCTTGGCCATCAGTTCCTTGCCCGTTCCGCTTTCGCCATGCAGCAGAACGGTCGAGCGGCTCTGCGCCACCTGCCCGACCAGATCGAGCACTTTGCGCATGGCCTCGCTCTTGCCAATGATATTCGAGAAGTTGTAGCGCTGTTTCAGAGCGCGCTTGAGCTGCGTGTTTTCCCGCTCAAGGCGGCGCTTGGAGATGGTCTGGTCGATCTCGATGAGCAGCTTCTCGTTGTTCCAGGGTTTGGTGATGAAGTCGTTGGCGCCCAGCTTGATGGCCGCCACGGCGTTCTCCACCGAACCATACGCCGTAATGACCATCACGGGGGTCTCGACGTCGCGCTGCCGCAGCTCTTTGAGCACATCCAGGCCCGAGCGGTCGGGCATCATCAGGTCCAGCAGCACCAGATCGTAGGCTTTGGACTCCAGAGCCAGCAA
Source organism: Bryobacterales bacterium (assembly GCA_035652135.1). Lineage (GTDB taxonomy): Bacteria > Acidobacteriota > Terriglobia > Bryobacterales > JACQDG01 > DASREK01. Next base: position 12,100 of record DASREK010000232.1, read on the forward strand.
ACCCGATGTTCCGTCGACGGCCAAATCGACCTGGTAGCCCTCGAAGGCGAGGAACGTCTCGAGGCTTTCCCGGATCGCTGTGTCGTCGTCCACGATCAGAATTTTTCCCTTGGTTTCAGGCATGAACTTCTTTCCTCGCGAGCGGGAACTCCAGGCGGAAGTAAGTTCCCCGCCCCGGCTTGCTCTCTACCGAGATAGCCCCCGAGTGCTCCTGAATGATGCCGTAGGTCACCGCCAGACCCAGCCCTGTTCCCTTCTTCTGCCCGCCCTTGGTGGTGAAGAACGGATCGTAGATTCGGTTCAGGTGCTCGGGGGCGATCCCTTCTCCCGTATCGATGACCTCCGCGCGCACAACCTCTCGGCCCGAGTTTCCTCCGGCGCTTCCGGCCGCCGTGCGGACGGTAAGAACGCCGCCGGCGGGCATTGCGTCGCGCGCGTTTAAGAACAGGTTCAAAAACACCTGTTGGAGCTTGCCGGTGTTGCCCTCGATCTCCGGCAACCCTTCTTCGAGCTGAGCATCAACGCGAATGCCGGCTTTGCGGAACTGGTGCTCCAGCAGGGCGCAAGTGTCAAGAATCACACGGTTCAGGCTGACTCGCGAGAAATCGGTCGCTGAAGTGCGGGAAAAGTTGAGCAGGGAGTTGACAATCTCGCTCGCCCGAAACGTCTGGGAGGCGATTTTATCCAGCAGGCGCGCCTTCATCTCATCGTGCGACACCTGCTTGGCAAGCATTTGGGCATAGGTCGAGATCACTGCCAGAGGCGTATTCACTTCATGGGCCACGCCCGCCGCCAGCAAGCCGATAGAACTGAGCTTCTCCGCCTGCTGCAATTGCTGCTCGAGCTCGATGCGGTCAGTCACATCATCGAAAATCACCAGCCGGCCGATACGATCGAAGTTCTTCGCTACCAGCGGCGCGATGGCGATGTTCAACGTGCGGTCTTTGGCCGGCTCGGCTGGAGGCTTGGGCAGCGTCTCGGGCCGCAGCCGGTATTTGTAAATGTTGTGAATGCCGGTCTCCTCGCGGACCCGCACAAACTCTTTCACGAGATCCTCGGGGAACAGAGCGCTCAGCGGCCGCCCCACGGCCTCGTCGCGCGAAATGCCGTACATCAGCTCGAGCTGCGTGTTCCAGCTCTCGACCTTGTCTTCCAGGTCCACGGCCAGGATTCCCACGTGAATCGACTCGACGATGTTTTCACTGAAATCCTTCAACCGCTCGTACTGATCTACCTTCTGCTGGAGAGACTGGTACAGCCGCGCGTTCTCGATCGCAATTCCCAGATAGCCGACCATCGTCTGGAGCAACTCCAGATCCTCGCCCGTCAGAAACTCCCGGTTGCACGTTCTTCCCAAGCCGAGGAAGGCGACTGTTTTTCCGCGTGCGGTGCAGGGGAGGTAATAGGTAAGATCGAGATCTGCAATCGTGCTCCGTACCGGCGCGGTGTTGTCCAAAGCCCAGCGCGTGCTCTCGAAAAACAGATAGGGCTTCGCCTGGGCGCTTTTCTCGGGCCGGGCGGCTTCCAGAAAGCTCAGGTCGAGAAAATCTCCCGGCTGGATGTAGCGCCCCTTGCGGTCCCGAAGATTCAGCCCTTTTGCCAGTTCCCAACCGGGGACGGACGCGCTTCCGCCGGCCCCGGCGGCAGCAGTCGTCTCGCGGGGCAAAAAGACGGCCACGCGCTCGATGCCCAGCGTCTGTGAAATTCTCTCGGTGACCGAGCCGAGCATCGCGGCGAGGTTTGTCTCGGCATTTAGTTCCCGGGCGAACTCGACCAGGGTCCGCCGATAATCATAGCGCTCACGGTAAAAGAAACGGTCCAGACGTTCCTGAATCCGGCTTCGCAGAGGCTGAAACAAAAAGGCAGCCGCGAGCATGGCGACGATCCAGCCCGTTTGCCCCAGGTCGCGGAAATTCCGCTGAATTACATCGCCGAGGCTAAAAAGCAAAGCATAGAAGGCCCCGAGCAGCGCCATGGTCGCCAGCGAGTACGCGAAGCCACGCCGGAAAATTACGTCCACATCCATCAGCCGATAGCGCACGATGGCGTAGGCGAAGGTAAGCGGGATCAGGCCCAGCGGCAGCACGCCCAGGCCCATCCAAGCCTGCGGCGCGGCTCCAAGCATGTAAGGGACCGCATAGACGGCCAGAAAGGGCGCAACGCCCCAAAATGTTCCGCGCTTGAGCCACTTGAGCTGCTGCCGGACCGTGGATGCCTCGCCTGCGGATGCCCGGCGGTAAGCCGCCTCGAGCGCCAGCACGCCTGCCAGGAAGCACCCAGAGAGCAGAGCGAAAGAAATACGGTCGAGCAGCTCCCGTAGCTCGACCAGAGGCAGCGAAGTCCGCACTGCGCCTGTGGCCGCCCCGACGTAAGCCGCAAAAACGATGACGGCCGGCGCATAGCAAGCCGCCACCGCCGCCTTCCGGCGCTTCGACCTTATCCCGTTGTCCGAAAAGGTCAGGCAGAAGTGCAGGAAAAGGGCAGGCGCGAAAAGGAAGGCCCACACGTTTGACCAGTACATCACGCGGTCAAAGGCGTTCAGCTTGCCGGTGTAGTGGAAACAGTAAAGCAGGAATGAAGCCAGACAGTATATGTAAAAGTGCTGGGCCTTTGGCGCGCCCTCCCGGCGATAGAACACGTATAGGCCGATCAGCAGATAGATCAGCCCCAGGCCGTAGAGGTAATAGAGAATCGGGCTGCGCTTCGCCGGCTCGATGATCAGCGTGCTGTTGAGTTCCACGCCTCGCCGCATGAACCGGTACTCGGCTTTTTTCCAAGTTCCAATCCCCAGCAGGAATTGCGGTACCCGGAGCGCTTGCCGCACAGGGACGCCGTTGATGGCCAGAAGCAGATCTCCGCTCTTCAGACCGGCCCTATCCGCGGGCCCGTCGGGGGTGACGCGGAGAGCTTGCACACCAGACTGCCCATCCACCCACGTTACGCCATCCTCGGGAAGCTCGAACCGGCGCTGCTGTTGAAAATTCAGAATGGCGGCCAACCCGGCCGCCACAGTCAACAAAGTAAGCAGCGTTCTCGAAAACCGGAATTGCAAATCGTGGATCATTGTCCCCGTCGGGGCGCGCGCACACACACAGCGCCCTTTTGAGCGGCCTGGGACGTGCACGCCAAGTGCCACTTTGGGGAGGCTTACCCGCTCTGCAACCGGCAGCATACAAACCACTTAAATTATAGTATCCCACCGCCGCTAGACTTATACGTGTTTTGGAACAAGAAATACAAAAAAGGGGATCGACGATGCTGGCCAGCGACCC
>DASREK010000233.1:0-21761 GCA_035652135.1 Bryobacterales bacterium
GGGCCGGCCTGCGACAGTTCCCGGCGATAAATGATATTCACCGCTCCTTCCGGCCCCATCACGGCGATTTCCGCAGTGGGAAAAGCGTAGTTGATATCCGCCCGGATGTGTTTCGATCCCATCACACAATAAGCTCCGCCGTAGGCCTTCCGGACGATCACGGTAATCTTGGGCACTGTCGCTTCGGCGAAAGCATACAGGAGCTTCGCGCCGTGCCGGATGATCCCGCCGTATTCCTGCTGCGTGCCGGGGAGGAAACCCGGCACATCTTCCAGCGTCACGAGCGGGATATTGAACGCGTCGCAGAACCGAACAAACCGCGCGCCTTTCACCGAAGAATTGATGTCGAGGCAACCGGCCAGCACCGCGGGCTGATTGGCGACGATTCCTACGGGCCTTCCATCCAGCCGGGCGAAGCCGACCACGAGATTTTGGGCGAAATGCTGCTGGACTTCAAAGAAGTATCCGTCGTCCACCACGGCGTGGATGATGTCGCGCATGTCATAGGGCTTGTCGGACTCGACCGGCACCAAAGCGTCGAGGCCCGGCTCGATGCGGTCGACCGGATCGCGGCAGGATCGCCTGGGAGGGTCGTCCAGGTTGTTGGAGGGGAGAAAGCTCAGCAGTTCACGAATGAGCTGCAAACACTCCGCGTCATCCCGCGCGATGAAATGACCGACGCCGCTGATCTGGTTGTGGGTGGCCGCTCCGCCGAGAGCTTCCTTGCTAACCTCCTCGTGAGTCACGGTTCTGATAACGTCCGGACCGGTAACAAACATGTAGCTGGTCTTTTCGACCATCAGAACGAAGTCGGTGATCGCGGGCGAGTAGACCGCGCCGCCGGCGCAAGGTCCCATGATGGCCGAGATTTGCGGCACCACACCACTGGCCAAGGTGTTCCTTAAAAAGATATCGGCGTAACCGGCCAGAGAGGCGACGCCTTCCTGAATCCGGGCGCCGCCCGAATCGTTCAGCCCGATGATGGGAGCGCCATTTTTCATGGCCAAATCCATCACTTTGCAGATCTTCTGCGCATTGCTGATGGAAAGCGAGCCGCCAAAGACGGTGAAGTCGTGCGAGAAGACGTAAACCAAACGACCGTCAATGCGGCCATAGCCGGTCACAAAACCGTCGCCGGGCGGGACCTGCTGATCCATGCCGAAATCGTGGCACCGGTGGGTTACGAGACGGTCGAGTTCCTCAAAGCTGCCCGGATCCAGCAGCAGATCGAGGCGCTCGCGGGCCGAAAGTTTGCCTTCCCGGTGCTGGCGCTCCCGCCGTTCGGGACCCCCGCCGTTCAAAGCGGCGGCGTTGCGGCGCTCGAGTTCCTTGAAAATCCGTTCCCGATCCATAGATGTGGCCCGCGAGGTCCTTTCCACTCTTTATTTCTTCGGGGCAAGCAAAATCGCAAGCTGGCGGTCGATCCGCCAACGGTTCTAGCCTAACAAACAGGAACGGGCCGCAAAAGGCAAAGAGTACTGAGACCTTTTTGTGCGGTAACTAAGGGAATTCAACGACTGCTCCGGGATTGGCTCCATGCTAACAACGATAGGGTGAACGCGTGGAGCGAGGCGGAACTGAAAAAATACGAATTGAAATTGCGGGAATGGCGGCATCTGATTGAAAAACAGGCTCGGGATCCCGGACCGGAATGCCCGCCGGCGGCCCGAGATGCACGCAAGCTGAACGAGGCAGTGCTGGAGGTTCTCTGGCGAAAAATCTCAGCGGCGCAGCTCCGCGAGATCGATCTTGCTCTCGAGCGACTGCAAACCGGCAGATTCGGTTTCTGCGAGCAATGCGGCCAGCCCATTCCCAACGAACGGCTGGAAGCAACGCCCTGGGTGCGGCGTTGCTTTCCCTGCCAGAGCCGCCCGGCAGCGGAAAATTCCGGCGCGCCGGGCCCCTCTATCAGGCCGCTCCGATGGTATTCCCCTTTTCGATAAAAAAGTCGGTGAGCGAAACGCTGTTACTTCTTCTTTTGTTTCTGCTGCCCAACGCGCACCTTGAAGTGTGAGGCTTTCGACTCCGCAAACGCTTTGTGATCGTGCTTGGCTACGGATTCGCGAATATAGCTTTCCACATCCGCGCCCTTGGGTACAACCGCCATTAAGGTAAAATAATCCTTGCACTCCGGGCAGTAGGGACGAAACTTCTTCACATTTGCATGTGGCATGCTGGCGGAATCCTCCAGATCAGGTCAATAAATATTAATTGTAGCGCAACCCGAGGTATTCTGCCACTCCGGATGGTGGTAAGGGGTTAAAGTCGCGCCCTCAATATCTTAGCAGCCCGGATGGCCTCCTGGGCCACCTCGGAATTGGGGTCGTGGCTGAGCTGATCGAGGTAGGGCAGGCTTTGCGCGTTGCCACTAATCGCGACGACTTCGGCTAAGTTCTTTTTCTGGTCGTTGCTGCCCTCTTGCAGCGGCTTGTAAAGCTGGGCCAGCACCTGAGGCTGCCGGGCGAGCTCAATCAAGAAGGGCCGGGCTTCGCCCCGGTGAAACGTCGAATTCAGCGCATCCAACAGGTATGGAATGTAACTGAGATCGCCCAAGTGGACCAAAGCGAAGGCCATAGAGAGGCGGGGAGATTCGCTTTTTTCCGCTTCGAAGGCCTTTTTCAGCCGATCCACGTCGCTCGCATCGCCGCACCGGCCGATCCCTTCGGCCGCGGCGGCCCGCAAATACCGATCCTTATCGGCAAGGTAGGTGTAATACAGCGTCTTATCCGCAGGATCGGGCATTTTGGCGAGCGCAACTAGAGCGGCCCGGCGGACATTGGCCTTCTTGCTGGTTTTCACCAGTTCGCGGAGCACAGGCATGGCCTCGCGATTTTGGAGCTGCCCCGTCGCATCGACCGCCGCCACTTGCACCGGCTCGCTCAAATCCCGGAGCAAAAAGGCAAACTGCGGGCCAGCGGATTTATCGCCGATCTTCTCGAGCGCCCGTAGAGATTCGAGAATCACCTCGCTGTCCTTGGAGCGCAGAGCCTCGATCAACTGCGGCACAGCGTCCCGAGCCCGCAAGATTCCCAAGGCGCGCGCCGCGAGCGCGCGGGAATCCATACTCGATCCCCCTGTCGCCACGCGCCCGAGGGCTTGCACGACGTCCGGGGACACCTTGATATAAGGATCAATCACCAGCGTATTCGTTTCGGTAAAGCGGCTCTTGACGCTGGAACCGAATTTCTTCAGAGCCGCTGTCCAGCCCGTTTGCACGTAGCCCGGGTAATAAAAGTTGACCAGTCCATCCACGGCGAGCATCTGAATGGACGGCTCCGAGTCGCGCGTCGCTTCCATCAGCGGAGCCAGGCTGTCTTGTGTGCCGATATTTACAATGGCCGCGACAGCCTCGGCGCGCACCTGCCGGTCGGGGTCTTTCAGGAGGCCGCGCAAAAGCGGGATGTTCTGGCTGTCTCTGTCTTTGCCCAGATCCTCGGCGGCTTTCGCCCGAACCTTGGGAACGTCGCTGTGCAAATCCTCCTTGGCGTCCGGCGGGTTGGCCGTCAACAGCGCGGCGCTAACCGCCATTGCGAGCGCGACGAAAACAGGTAACCGCATTTATGCAAACTCCAGCCGAACGTGGCGGGAAATAAGCCCCGCCTCATGCCCGAGGTCGAGCAGTTTTTGCGCGGCCTCGGCGACGGACGATCCCCCGTCGAGGGTATAGTGATTGACGTACATGCCCACGAACTTCTCAGTCAGCCCGGAGTCGAGCCCCCGGGCGAACTGCATTGCATAGGAAAGCGCCTCCTCCCGGTGGGCCAGGGCGTATTCGATGCTTTTGCGAAGCATTGCGTTGCATTCCTGGCGAATATCGGAATGGAGGGAGCGCAAAACAGCATTCGCGCCAAGCGGCAGCGGCAACCCATATTGCTGCTTCCACCAGCGGCCAAGATCCACGACGCGGTGCACACCGAGACGATCGAAGCTGATCTGGCCCTCGTGAATCACCAGGCCTGCGTCCGCCGAGCCTTCCTGCACAGCGCTCACGATCTTATCGAACGGCGTCACCAGCGGCTGGAAGTCGGGCTGGAACAGTTTCAGCACCAAATACGCTGTGGTCATCGTTCCGGGTATGGCGATCCGCTTGCCTTTCAGCTCTTCCGGGGCGTGCGGGCGCTGCGCCACCACGATAGGACCGTACCCGTCGCCCACGCTTGAGCCGGCTCGCGTCAATACATAGTTCTCAGTCACATAGGGATACGCGTGATACGAGATGGCGGTCATATCATAGCGGCCTTCGATCGCGGCCCGGTTGAGGCTTTCGATGTCGTCGAGCACGTGCTGAAAAGTGACCAGCGGGGAGCGTATCTTCTGAGTCGCAAGGCCGTAGAACATGAAAGCATCATCGGAATCAGGGCTATGGGCGACAGCAATTTTGCGCAAGACCGGGTGGTCCATAGACTAACGGTAGACTGTGGCGGACGGTTCAAAGCTATCACATCGCCGGCCAAGGAGGCAACTTTGACACGGGTCGCAATCTGGTTTAAGCTGATAGAGGTTCCCTGCAAGGATCCCTTCACCATCTCCTGCCGTTGGCTGGAACGGGCGGTCAGTCTGTCCGGCTCCGCAGGATGGAAGACCGTTGCCCGGCAAGCCGACCAGTGCACAGTTCGCGGACTGGAAAGAGCGGCCTATGAAACCGAATAACAAGCGACAGATCCTGGCGGTCGTTGATGATCTGTTCTTCGCAACCAAAATTGGAGAGACGGCCAAGCGGGCGGGAGTGAACGTCGCCTTTGCCACGACCGAAGAAGCCGTGCTGCAATTCGCGGCGCAGCGGCCGTCGCTGATCATCGTGGATTTGAATCTGAACGCGGCAAAGCCCCTTCCCCTGATCGCGAAGCTGAAAAATCATCCAGATCTGAAGGGGACCTCTATTCTGGCCTTTGTCTCTCACGTGCAAGGAGAACTCAAACAGAAAGCGCAAAAGGCAGGCTGCGACATGGTGCTGGCCCGCTCTTCTTTTTCACAGAATCTTCCTCAAATTTTGAAGCGGCATGCCGAATAAGGGGCCTTGCTCGGCGCCGCTTTTTCCCAAAATTAACAACAAAATCTTTCGCCGCATGTAACAAAAAGCACTCCGGCAACACTTATTACCAGAGATAAGTTCGGCCTGAGATTACCGGCGGCCGCCGGTCTCCTGCGGCAGCTTGGAACTCTCAAGCAAGAGCTTATCAATGAGTTCCGATGCGGGTCATATTCGTCCATGCGCCGCGTCGGTGACAGCGGGGAGCGCGCCTGCCATCCGGCGCGCTCTCCCGCCCCCTCCCGGCAGCGGCGGCACGCCGGGCTTTTACGGCTACGCCCTTCGCGCCCAGCCTTAGGTCTCTTTCCTACCTTCTATTAGGAGAAGCACTGTATGGAGTTGAACGCCCCGGGTGGCTGACACTCGATCTGGGCAACCGCCTGCGGAGGCACCCCCTTGTCCCAAGCCGACCTTTCTTTTGAAGGACTCACCGGAGTGCTTGACGCCGTCGTCGAAACGGCGAAGCGCTTTCGCCGTTACGAAGAGCAGTATCAGGCCAACGAAGCAGCCTTTGACCGTCTCCAGCAGCAATTTACACAAATGCTGGAGACCGCGGGGCATTTGCACTCCCTGACCGAAGAGCGCCTGGCGGCCGTCAGCGCCCTTATGGTCGAGCTGAAGGCGCGCCACTCCCAAGGGGAGCAGGCGCTGGGGGACGCCCGAGACCTCATCGAGCAGATCAAGCTCCTGCAACCCAAACTCGATCAGGATCTCGCGGCGCTGGGAACACGGCAGCAAGTGGACTCCGAGCGCACGATCCAGTTGGCGCACACCTTGGACGTGGTGCAGGCGCTAGTCGGGCAACTGCAAGCCCGGCAGGGTCAGATCGAGCAGTCTTTGATGACCTTGGAAACCCTGCTGCGCGATCAAAGCAAGCGCAACGGAGATCGCGACGGCGATTGGAACGGAGTCCGAGGTCTGGCGGAACAAGTGGCGGAACGCCAGGCCCAGTGCGAAAAGGCGCTCAGCATTATTCAGAACACCCAACAGGCCGAAAAAGGAGTCATCTCCCATTTCGAGAAGTCCCTGAACACAGTTCGCACGATGGCGGTGGAGCTGGAAAAGCGGGTGGGACAGGTCGAGGTTTCCCTGGCCGCCATTAAGGCCAACGGAAGCGACGCCAGCAACATCAACTTGCAATCGGTGGAGGCGGCGCGGCGGCTCATGGAGGATCTTGGGGAGCGGCAGGCCACCTTGCAGACGCTGATCGATCAGGCGCAGCAAACCGCAGCGAACGCGGCGGAACAAGTGGCCCGCGTGGACGAGCAGGTGAATCGGATCGAGAAAACGAGCGCACTGGCCCTGGAAGAAGCGCAATCGGCGGCGCAAAAAGCCGCGCAGGCCTTGGACAAGGCGGCGCAAGCGGCCAGTTCCCCGGCGCCGACCATCGTCGCGGCGCCCGATGATCCGGCGCAGGCCGCCACGGACTTTCAAGGATTTTTGCAGCGCTGCCAGGAAGATCACCAGGCTGCTCTCGATCGCAACAACCAGCTTCAGGCGCAAATGCGGGCCGCCCTGAAGGATTGGCCCGCCATGGGCGAGAGCGCAATCCAGAAATTTTTCGAGCAGGGCCGGGCCCGGCTCGAACAGATTGTCAACAACTGGTTCCAGCACCGCGAACAGCGCGTTACCGAAATGGAAAGCCGTTTCGATGAAATGCTGGAAAAGACAGTGGCGTTGCACCAGCAACTGGAGAAGTCCAGCGGGGCCGCGGCGCCGGCCGCCGTCCCTCCGGAGTGGATGGAAAGCCTGGAAGCGGTGTCCGCCGCCCACGGCTCCGAACTGCGGTTTTTGAAGACCCTTCTCTGGATCACTCTGGCGGCGGTCGCCCTTTCTTACGGCCTGATAGTTTACGCCATGATTCTCCGCAGCCCGGCAAGCTGAAGCCGGCCCTCAGGCAGCGCGCGCCACGCCTCTATGGGCCGGCGGCTTCCATTAAATGCCTAAAATTTTCGGGAATGCCCCAGGATTTACGGCGGGGATGGAAAGTAATAAACCAAAATGGATTTTCCGATGCGAGCCGCGGGCGTATAGGCCGTGAGCCAGCGATAATCGTGCTCCAGAGCCAGGCCGGCAATGTGATTTTTGCTCACGGCAACCCAGCCGCTGGGCCGCAGGCCAGCGGGCAAGGCCCGCGCGCCGACGATGCCCCGGGAAGCAGGGTCGGCGGCGCCGAAATAGCTCAAGTAGATCGTGCTGATTCTTTTCTCCGCGAGAAATCTCCGCAAACGTTCCAGATCCTGCCCCCAGTCCAAATTGCTGTCGAGCAAAAATTTCTCTTCCCGCCCCCTCGCCGCCTGATTGAAGTACGCCAGATAATCCGGCGAGGCGAGCAGTGATTCGGCGCTGTGCCAGCCGGCCAGAGCGATGCCGATGCCAGCCAGCGCTTTTCCCAGGCGCGGCCGGCGGAAGCTTCGATCCGCGAAAAGACCCGCCGCCAGCAATGCAAAAAAGGGATAGATGGGCAGAATGTGCCGGATGCCCAGATTGAGGCTGCTCTTCATGCATATTACCAATATAATGATCGCCGCGGCCAGGGGATACACGGCCCTCCGATAGCCCCCGCTCCGGAACGCCGCAAGGCAAGCCGCAGTGCTCAGGCTCACCATTAGCAACAGAGGAATCGTCGTTTTTACCGCCAGCGCCACAGGAAAGTAGTACCACCACCCGAAAAGGCTGACACGCCCGAGCAGATAGCACGGATGCCCTTCGGCGTTATGCCCGGCCACGTCGAGAATGCCTCGCCAGAAGCGGGGCGCGGGCAGAGCTCTTCGGCCGGCTACGATTTCGGCCTTGTGCTCCAGCGCGTGCGCCATGGCGCCCATGGCAGGCCGGAAGGCAGGCCGGCCCAGAGGGCCGACGTCAAACCCGTATCCGCCCCATACGATCAGAGCCGTCGTGATCAAAAACAGCGCCCAGCGGCCGAGGCCCGCCTGCAAGCTCTTCCAAAGCCTGCCCGATCGGCTTTCGCCAAGGATAGAGGCGATTTTGCTCCAGCGGCCGATCAGAAAAAACGCCAGCGCGACGGGAGGAATCAGCGCCAGGGCGGAAAACTTAACCAGCACGGCGATGGCAAATGCGAGCGCCGCGGCCAGGCAGGGTCCGGCGCCGGGCCTCTGGCTCCAACGCCAGAAATAATAGAGCGAAATAAAAATACTGGCAGCGGCCCCGAAATCGAGCGTGGCCAGACTGGCGTGGGCCATCAGATTGGGCGAAAAAGCGGCCAGGGCCGCGGCGCCGATGCCGGCCGCGCGCCCGTAAAGCTGGCGGGCCCAACGATAGATATAAAGGATGAGAAACGGCGCCCAAAACAGGGTTCCCACGCGGGCCATGGATAGCGTACGCCAATAGAACTCCGAAGATTCGCCGCGCCATAGGGGCGCGTGCGGCTTGCTGCGCAGCCCCGCCAGGTGCGCTGGGACAGCCAGAAGCACTCTTCCCAGCGGGGGATGTTGCGGCTCCAGGGTGTATTGGTGCTTCTCAATCACCTCGAGCCCGCAGGCAATATGCACGGCCTCGTCGGCTGTATCGTTGAAGACCCGGTGAGTGCGGCAGCAGCGAAAGGCGAAAGTGAAGATCAGCGCGGCCAGGCAGGCAATCACGGGCCACGAGGGCCGCGCATCGCCATCAGTGAAAATGCTTGGCACGGAGATGATCGAGCGCCTCACGCGCCGCTGCCGGCTCGATCTTGCCGGTCTGGACGAAATACTCAAGCATCTGGCTGATGGTGTACAAGCAATATACGGGATAGCCCCGCTCCCTGAGGATCTCATTGCCGCCCTGCTCGCGGTCCACCACGACCAGAATCCGGGTCACATGGATGCCATTCTTGGCCAGCTCCTCGATAGCCCACAGCTTGGAGCGGCCGGAGGCCATGACATCATCCACCAGGGTAATCTCCCGATCGGGACGATAGGTGCCCATGAACGAGCTCACGCCGTACACGCCGCCAGGATATGCAGCCGGCCTTTTCCGCATTTGTCCGTAAATCAACGGCAGGCCGGTTCCCAGCGAGGCCATGGCGGCGGCCAAAGCCAGCGGAGTCGCCGTATCGGGTATTCCCAGAATCTGCTGGGGCGCCGGCGAGACGCCGCCCACGATCTCGCAAATCTTCCGGTGCAGGGCGCAGCCTATCTGCTCGATCAGCCGGACGTCCTCATAGAGCCGGTGGCGGAGGTCTATAAAAATCGGAGTGGACAAAGCATACTGCTCATACACCTGCCGCCCCAACAGGATCAGGCCGGCTTTCCAAATGGATTCGAGAAGTTTATCAACCATGAGGAATCGGCGTTTCCTTGCCAGATAACCTGCGGGCGGCGAAGGCGCTGAGTCCGCGCCGATCAAACACGATCGTCCCTTTTATCCGTGCACCCTTTTATCCATCCCGGCCCAGTAGGGTTCGCGCAGCGCCCGTTTCAGAATCTTGCCTGTGGCTCCTTTTGGAAGGGCGTCGAGAAACTCGATGGACTTAGGAACCTTAAAGCCGGCCAGGCGGCTGCGCACGAACTCCTTCAGCGCCTCCTCGGTAGGAGCCGGCACGTCCGGCTTGAGGCTCACAAACGCCTTGGGCGCCTCTCCCCATTTCGGATCCGGGACGCCTACTACGGCGCATTCATACACCGCGGGGTGGGCCGCCAGAACTTTCTCGACCTCAATTGAGGAAATATTTTCGCCGCCGCTGATGATGATGTCCTTCTTGCGATCGACGATCAGAACGTAACCGTGCTCATCCCAGACGGCCATATCCCCGGTTCGCAGCCATCCGTCGCTTATGGCGCCGCGCGTCGCCTCGGCGTCGTTCCAGTAGCCGTCCATGACCACATCGCTGCGGGCGAGGATTTCGCCCACGTGAGCCATATCCCGGGGAACGTCCCGGCCCTCGGCGTCGCACACCCGCATCTCGACGCCGGGAATCGCGTAGCCGGTCATCGCTTGCCGCTCGATCCGCTGTTCCTCGGTGAGCCCGGCCAAGGTGCTTTTGATGCGCGCTTCCGATAGAACGGGCGAAGTCTCGGTCAGCCCGTATCCAACATAGCAGCGGCAGCCCAACGCGCGCTCGACGGCGCGCACCAGCGCGGGCGAACTGGCCGCCCCACCGAGGAAAATGTGCCGCAGGCTGGAGACATCGTATTTTCCCAGGTCGGGACAATTGACGAGCGCGGCAGCCATCGTAGGCACCATGGAAAAACCCGTCACCTTTTCGCGCTCGATCGTCTCCAGGACCCAGGAGGGATCGAAGCGCTTCGCCATGACATGCCGGCCGCCGGCCAGCGTGATGGTCTGCGGCCGGCCCCATCCGTTCGCGTGGAACAAAGGAATCGTGTGGAGCTCCACCGCGTCGTCGAGCTGCGGCAGACTCGCCAGCACGTAGAAGGCGTGCAGGTAGAGCGTGCGGTGGCTCAGCATCACCCCTTTGGGCTGCCCCGTGGAGCCGCTGGTGTAGAAGAGCTCCGCAATGGCATTTTCATCTACCGCCGTATAGTCCCTCTGGTCCGGCTCCGCTTCGGCGAGGAGCTGTTCATATGTGCGGGAATCGATCCAGCGGGCCGGCGGCAGCGAACGGGGAGACGCCGGGCCACCGAGGGCTGTGCCAGAATCCAATGCGACGTACCACTCGATGCCTTTTACCCGATCGCGGAATTGCTCCACCACGGGGAGAAACTCCGGAGCGAAAAACACGGCGCGCGCCCCGGAATGCTGTAAGATCGCGGCCTGCTCATCCGCCGAAAGCCGTACATTGAGCGGCAAAATGATGGCTCCTGCCTGCGGGACTGCGTAGTAGCCCTCCAGGAGCCGGTGGCAGTTGAAACTCAAAAAAGCTACCCGGTCGCCCGGCCTGATGCCGCCCATTTTCAGTGCGGTGCTGAGCCGGCGCACACGCGCATCGAACTGGGAATAGGTGAAGCGCTGTTCCGCGCAAACCACTCCGATCTTCGGTCCGTATTCCCAAGCCGCGCGCTTCAGGAAGCGCAACGGAGTCAGCGGTAAGAACATGACCCGGAGCCCAGCTTATTGTACATGATGGCAATTCCGGCCTATGCCTGCAAGAGCGCGCCGCTTCGCCGCCAGGGAACTCAGATTTTAGGGAACCCGCTGTTTTCTTCCGCCGACTCCAGCCCGGCGGGAGGCAGCGCCGGGAAAGAAGGGGTCGCCGGGCGAGGCTTCGGAGTCTGTGTGGGACCGCAAGGCGGCGGTAGTAAAATAGGGTCATGTGGCGCCGGGGTCTCGCGGCTGGCTTACTGGCGGTTGGGCTTGCAATGGCCCAGGGCGGCCTCACACTGCAACAGCTAACCCAACTGATCCAGTCCTCGGTAAAACTGAAACAGAGCGATAAGGAGGTCGCGTCGTATCTCCGCAAGCAGAAGCTCAGTTTCGCGCTGACCGACGTAGCCATTGAAGAATTGCAGGGTATGGGCGCAGGTCCGCAGACGGTTGCTGCGCTGCGCGAACTGCAAAAAGCCTCGCGGGGGCTGCCCCCTCCCCCTAAAGTGAGCGAGGTTGCACAGCCCGCCAAGCCGGTCGAGCCGCCTCCTTCGCCGGAAGAACAAAAGCGAATCATCGAACAGGCTCGCGCCAACGCTCTGTCTTACACCAAGCGCCTGCCGGACTTTATCTGTTTGCAGCTCACCCGCCGCTACGTCGATCCGACCGGGCTGGAACTCGATTGGCGCAAATACGACGAGATCAAGGCCCGCCTCACCTACTTCGAGCAGAAAGAAGACTACAAGGTCATCAGCGTCAATGAGCAGTTGACGACGCGCTCCTTTGAATCCCTGGGCGGCACCACGTCGCAGGGCGAATTCGGCAGCATGCTGGCCGAACTGTTTGCGCCGGAAACGGCGGCCGAGTTCGAGTGGGATCACCACAGCGTACTGCGGGACCGCAAGGTATACGTGTTTCGGACTCATGTTCCCAAGAGCCGGTCGCAATGGCATATCAGCTTCCAGCGCCAGAGAGAGGTCATAGCCGGCTACCATGGGCTGGTGTATATCGACAAGGACAACCTTTCCGTTCTGCGCCTGAGCCTGGTGACTGACGAGTTGCCGTCCGATTTTCCAATCACCGAAGCGCGGACGGCGCTGGATTACGGTTACGCGAAGATTGCCGACCGCGACTATCTTTTGCCTTTGCACGCCACGGTGCGCCTGCGCGAATCGAAATTTCTCACCCGCAACGAGGTGGAGTTCCGGCTCTATCGCAAGTTCTCGACCGAGGCCACCATCACGTTTGATGATGAAGCTAAGGGAGTCCAGCCGGAAGAAACCAAGCCTCCCGCCGAACCGCAAAATTGAACCCGCCATCCAGCCAAGGTCTCGAACCAGGCCCGTCCCTCTGAGGCCGCGGGAGGAAAGGCCAAGCCGCCACACAGTTCCGTTGGTCAGGGCTTGCGCCCACCCTCGAGCACCGTGCCGTGCTGCCACCCAAAATCGTGATACTTGTTAAACCATGAGAGTTGCCTGTCCCATCCTGGCGGGTTTCGCGGCCGCCGGGGTTCTTTTGGCAGTTACCGCCGGATGCCAGCAGAAGCGCGCAAGACAAGCCGCTCGCCCCCTGATCGATCCCGACCGGGCCATTGACCTCACCTATCCGCTCGATGACTCCAATATCTATTGGCCCAACGCCAAGCCTTTCCATTATCAGCGAGACGCCGGCGGCCCAACCCCCGGCGGCTATTGGTGCGCCGCAGGCAGCTTCTCAGCGAGCGAGCACGGCGGCACTCATATCGATAGCCCTGTCCACTTCGCCGAGGGGAAAGCAACTGTGGATGAAATTTTGCTGGGCCGGCTGATTGCGCCCGCAGTGCTGATTGACATTACCGCAGCCTGCGCTCAAAACCGGGATTACGAGCTGCGCATTGAGGACATTACCGAATGGGAGCGCATCCACGGCCGGATTCCGGACGGCGCAGCCGTCCTGGTCCGAACGGGATGGAGTAAATACTGGCCGGACAAGAAACAATATCTCGGCAGCGATGCGCCGGGGGACGTCTCCCACCTGCACTTTCCCGGCATCTCGCAGAATGCGGCGGAGTTTCTGGCCGGGATGCGGAAGATCTATGGCGTGGGGATCGACACCGCCAGTCTGGATCCGGGGACGTCGAAGACCTTCATGGCGCACCGCATCCTCGCCGGCGCGCGCATCTATGGACTGGAAAATGTCGCCAATCTGGACAAGGTACCCGCCGCAGGCGCTACGCTGATCGCGCTGCCTATGAAAATCCGCGGCGGCACCGGCGGCCCGACCCGCATCATCGCCATATTGCCGTGAGCGGAGTCTGACGAAGCGCCGATTTCATCGCAAGAGCAAAGACCTTCAGTGCCGGGTTGTTTGCGACACGCGGTCAGGGAAGCAGGCGCTAGCGGCGGGCGCAGGTTGCCGTCAATACGTCCAGAATGCGCTCGCTGGCCCGGCCATCCCAGCGCTCGGGAACCCGGCTCCGGCCTCGGGGCGATTCGAGTGCGGCGATTGCGGCTTCGACAATATGAGCGGGATCGCCGCCCACCAGGATGTTGGTCCCCTCGGCGATGGTCACCGGGCGCTCGGTGTTGGTCCGAAGGGTCAGGCAGGGCACCTGCAAGATCGTGGTTTCTTCCTGGATGCCGCCCGAATCGGTCAACACCAGGCAGGCATGGCTCACCAAGTGGAGAAAATCAAGATAACCCAGCGGAGAGATGAGGACGACTCCATCAGAGCCGGGCTGCAAGGTTTTCAGCATTTGTTCCGTTCGGGGATGCACAGGAAAAATCACGGGCAAACGCCGGGCAATCTCGGTGAGAGCCTTCATCAAGCCGGCGAGCGCATCGGCCCGGTCCACATTCGACGGCCGGTGCAGGGTTGCCACGGCGTATTCCCCGGCGCGAAGACCCAGGCGCGCCAGCACATCCGACATTTCGGCTTTTTTCTGGAAACGCAGCAGCGTATCGATCATCACGTTGCCGGAGAAAAATATCTTTTCGCGGGGGACGCCCTCGGCCAGGAGATTTTTCTCCCCGCTCGGCTCGCTCACAAAAAGAAAGTCGGATATGGCGTCGGTGAGTACGCGGTTGATTTCTTCCGGCATCGATCGATCAAAGCTCCGCAGGCCCGCCTCCACATGGGCTACCGGAATCCCCAGTTTGACGCCGGCCAGCGCTCCGGCTAAGGTCGAGTTTACGTCTCCTACCACCAGAATCACATCCGGCCGCGACTGGTTCAGGACCGGTTCGAGGCGTTTCATGATCTCGGCTGTTTGCCAGAGGGAAGTACCCGATCCGACGTCGAGGTTGACATCGGGGGGCGGTATGTTGAGATCGGAGAAAAAGCTCGCCGACATCTCCGCGCTGTAGTGCTGGCCGGTGTGGATCAACTGGTATTGAAGGCCGGGTCTGCGCCGAATTTCGGCGACCAGCGCCGCCATCTTCACAAAATTCGGCCGAGCGCCGGCGATGCAGGCAAGCTTCATCGTTTTTCCGCAACTACCTGAAAGAAAGGTCCGAAACAATAGAATACGCCGCGCAGTAGGGGGACGCGGCGCAGCGCCAGATACGCTTCGGCCAGGCGGCGCTTGAGCGGTGGAAAATGCTGTAGCTGGCGCGGACTGAGCGCTGGAATGAGCAATCGGGCCCTTCCGGGAAAGTGCGCGTGAAGCATCCGGGAGAGCGACCGGGCTGAAAGCAGCCGTACATCGTCATAGCAAATGCGCCGCCGGCGCAGCACATAGCGGTTCGCCAAGCGCCGCGGCAGATACCCCACGCCCCACAAGCCGACGTGCGGCTCCGGCGAGAGGCTGAAGCGATTGGGAGTGGAAAGAAACAAGGGCCCCCCGGCCACCAACACCCTGCCCATCTCCGCCAAAGATTGCTGGGGATCGGCGAGGTGCTCGATAACATCCGCCGCGATCACAGCCGCGAAGGCGCCGTCGCGAAAAGGCAGCCGCCCGGCATCCGCCGCCGCCAGCAGCGCTTGCGGCCCCAGCCGCTTGCGCGTGAGCACGAGAAACGGCAGGCACAAATCCACGCCAGCCACATGGTCGGCGCGCTCGGCGGCCACAGCGAGGTATTGACCCACGCCGCAGCCCACCTCGAGAACGGCTTCGCCGGGCAAAAACTCCCGGCTTTCCTCAATCAGTTCGAGGGCCGCGCGCGCTTGATCCTCCTCGCCAGCCAGGTGCGCCATGTGCTTGTCGTGCAAGTCCTCGCCCGGCTCGGGATTCAACCGATAGTAGAGGTGCAGCAGGCCTTCGAAATCGAGGTCCTTTTCGGATTCTACCAGCACCCTCGCCGTTTCCGTGTCGCGCGACAGATCGAAATGCGCCGGCAGGGAAATGCGAAAATCAGGGATGCCGAAGACAAAGGGATAGAGCCGCGCGCATTCGGCGCACTCGTATCCCTCGCTGGCGACCCTCACCGGACCCCGGCATATCGGGCAACAGAAATCGATCGGCAATCGGCTGCTATTATAACTTTTTCGCCTTTTATCCCATGCTGCGCACAGCGATACTCGGACTCGGCGGCGTGGCCGAGCGCATTCATATCCCGGCCTGTCTCGCGGCTCCGGGAATCGAGCTGGCCGGAGCGGCCGAGCCGGTGGAGGAAGTGCGGCGGCGCATGGCGCAGAAATTTCGCCTTCCAGCCGTTTATGAGAGCGCGGAAACGCTGTTGGAGAAAGAGAAGCCGGATCTGGTCATTATCGGCGCGCCGCCGGACTCGCACCGCGATCTTTGCCTGCTAAGCTTTTCGCACGGCGCGCACGTCTTTTGCGAAAAGCCCTTCATGCGCACGCTCGCGGAAGCCGATGAAGTCATCGCCGCCGCCCGCTCGCACGGACGGCTTCTCGCCGTAAACAACCAGTACCGCTATATGCCGATTTACAGCCGGACGCGCGAGCGGCTCGACCGCGGCGATTTTGGCCGCCTCTATCTCATTCAGTGCTGGCAGCAGATGTTCCATCCGCCGGCGGTAGAGAAAGTGGCATGGCGGGCGGCGCTCAAGCAATCCACTCTTTATGAATTCGGTACGCACGCGCTCGATTTGATGTGTTACCTGTTCGGCTCGCTTCCGGTCGCTCTCACCGCCCAGATTCCCGCTGCGCACCCGGCTTACACCAGCGATGTGGTAGTCCTGATGACGCTGCGGTTCCCCGCAGAGCGAGCCGCCACGCTGGTGATGAACCGGATCAGCCGCGCGCCGGAGCGCTACCTCGAGATGCGGCTGGATTGCGAGCGCGCTTCGCTCCGCCTCTCGCTCGGGGGCGTCGCCCGGGCGTCGGTGGAGTGGTCGAAGCGCCTCGGCCGTCCCACCGGGCGCTTCAGTTTCGTGAAAGGCGGCGAAGCCCGCGAAGAATCCGGGGGGCGGTCGAGCGCGTACGTTCAGGAAAAGAGTCCCGCCTTCATGCCGGCCACCGCCGCGCATCTCCGGCGGTTCGCCGCCGAAATCGAAAGCGGCTCCCGAAATTACGAGCCGGCGCTGCACGCCCGGGAGGTGCTGGCCCTCGCTCTGGCAGGCTATGAAGCCGCAGCTTCCGGCGAGACAATATGGTTTCAGCGCTAACATATCAGCAGATCTTGGGAGATCCCGTATGAGTGCGTTCGTCAAAGTGGCAAAGGCCAGCGATATTCCGGCCGGAAGCGGCAAGGTCGTCGAAGCCGGCGGCAAACAGATCGCTATCTTCGAGGCGGGCGGAAAATACTACGCGATCGACAACACTTGCACGCATCGCGGCGCGCCGCTGGCCGAGGGAGTAATTCAGGGAACGGAAATAGAATGTCCGTGGCATCGAGCACATTTCAATCTTGAAACCGGCCAAGCTACGCGCCCGCCGGCGGCGCGCAGCGTCGGCGTGTACCCGGTCCGCCAGCAGGGCGATGATATTGAAATCGAGATCTGACTGGCGCCGGGTTGCGTAGCGCGCCGGCGAATGCCGCCAGCGGCGTCGGCGCGATTTTCTCGCGGAGGTCCTTTCCCCAGACATGCCTCCTCGCATTCTCGACGGAATCAGCCAACTGCGATCGCTGGCCGGCCAGGAAGCCGGCGCCAGCGGCTGGCTTGAGGTGACGCAATCGCTCGTTGACGAGTTTGCCGCGGCGACAGGCGACCGCCAGTGGATCCACGTCGATCCCGCCCGCGCTCAAGCCGAATCCCCCTTCGGCCGCACGATCGCCCACGGTTTCCTGACGCTCTCCCTGTTAAGCCGGCTGGCATCCCAAGCCATCGAGGTTCGCGGCTTTCGGATGTCGATCAACTACGGTCTGAATCGCGTGCGCTTTCCCGCTCCTGTTCCGGCAGGATCGCGCATCCGGGCGCATTTTACATTGCAATCGATCGAAGAGCTTGCGCGCTGCGCCCAGGCAACGTGGGCGGTGATCGTAGAAGTGGAAGGAGCGGCAAAGCCCTCGCTGGTGGCCGAGTGGGTGGTGCGGTATTATCAATAAGCGGCTTCGCGGGAGCAACCATCGGTCCGGAAGAGCAAAGGGAATAAATCGCCGGAATCCCCAGTCATAATCCTTGGAAAAGCAGGAAAAACTCGCGCGTTTCGAGCAGACTGTCATGCCGCACCTGCGCGCAGCCTACAATCTGGCGAGGTGGCTGGCTCGCGACGCCCAAGACGCCGAAGATATCGTCCAAGAGGCGTTTGTGCGCGCATTCGGCTTTTTTGAGGGCTTTCACGGTCAGGACGCCCGCGCCTGGCTGCTCGCGATCGTGCGAAACACCGGTTACACATGGCTGCGGCAGAATCGGTCCCGGCAATTGGAGACAGCTTTCGACGAAGAGGTGCACAGCCCGGAAGCCGGCTCGTTGAATGCGGAGGCTTCTCTGCTCCGAGAGGCGGATTCACGCCTTGTCCAGGACGCGTTAGAGGCCCTGCCGCGGGAATCGCGAGAGGTCCTCGTGCTGCGCGAGTTGGAAGGTCTTTCCTACAAGCAAATCTCTGAAGTCGCGGGCGTGCCGCTGGGGACCGTAATGTCGCGCCTGGCCCGCGCTCGCCAGGCGCTCCAGGCGCGGCTAGGCCGAAAGCCCTCAGGCCAGGGCCGCGCAAAAAAGGAAGCCGATGAATTGCAGCGAGATTGAAGAGCTGATTCACGCTTACAGCGACGGCGAGTTGGATTTAATCCGCAGCCTCGAGATCGAACAGCATCTTCGGACGTGCGCCGCCTGCTCCCGTTCGCACCAGGAACTCGAAGCGCTGCGCTCGGCAATGCGCGCTGCACCTCTCTATTTCGAGCTGCCCAAGCAGCTCCAGGGGCAAATTCACTCGGCCTTGGAGAAAACCGGCGGCGAGCAGACTATGAGGACGCCGGCGAAACGTCGTGCTGCCTGGCTGCCGTGGCTGAGAGGCGCGGCCGCCGCCGCTCTTATCGCTGTTATTTTTGGTGCGCTTGCGCCGCTTTTCTCGCGCCGGCCGGCCGACGATCTTCTGGCGCAGGAAGTCGTGGCCAGCCATGTCCGTTCACTGATGCCCGGCCATCTGACGGATGTCCCCTCGACCGATGAGCACACGGTCAAGCCGTGGTTCAACGGCAAGCTGGATTTTTCTCCCACTGTGAAGGATCTTGCCGCCCAAGGGTTTACCTTGGCCGGCGGCCGGCTCGATTACCTGCAAGGCAGGCCGGTCGCCGCCCTGGTCTACCAGCGCCGCAGGCACTACGTGAATGTGTTTGTCTGGCCTTCGGCGCGCAGCACGGGCGGCGAAGAGAGGCCATCTTCACGCCAGGGCTATAACCTCGTGCACTGGACCCAATCCGGCATGACGTACTGGGCCGTGTCGGATCTGAACAGCGGCGAGCTTCAGGAATTCAGCCGTCTCCTGCAAACCGGAGGGTCCCTGCGCTGAGCGGCGCTGGCCGCCTCTTACTAAGATCTTGCCTGGCTTCCCTTTGATCATTTGTAGCCGCCGCAGCTTTTACCGCTGTTAACTATGCGCCGCGACTGTTTGCTGGCGGAATATTCGGACCGTGCGCGCAGTCTTGCATGACGAAGCAATCAAATTCCATCGAGGAGACAGACATGGCAAAACGAATTGTTTACGATCACAATCCCGACGGCATTGACCGCCGGGGCTTTCTGGAATGCATGGCCTGGGCCGGAACCGGGATTCTCTGGACCATCACAGCCGGAGTTCCGAAGTCCTATGCCCTCCCACAGGCGGATCACAAGACGAGCCACAGAAAGGACGGCCTGAGCTTTATGCAGATCAGCGACAGCCATATCGGATTCAGCAAGGAAGCGAACAAGGACGTCATAACTACTTTGCAAGCCGCAGTTTCAAAGATCAACGCCGCTCCCGAGCCGCCGGCATTTCTTATTCATACCGGCGACATCACCCATCTCTCGAAGCCCGAAGAGTTTGACATCGCCGAAGAAGTCTTGAAAGGCGCAAAAGCGAACCGTGTGTTTTACGTGCCCGGCGAGCACGACGTGCTCAACGATAACGGCAAGCAATATCTAGAACGTTACGGGAAAGAGACGCGCGGCGGCGGCTGGTACAGTTTCACCAAGCAGGGCGTGCATTTTATCGGACTCGTCAATGTCCTCGACCTCAAAGCCGGCGGCCTGGGCCAGCTTGGCGGCGACCAGCTCGAGTGGCTGAAGAGAGACCTGGCCGGGCTCTCGAACAGCACGCCGGTCGTGGTCTTCGCGCACATTCCGCTCTGGACCGTCTACCCGGATTGGGGATGGGGAACCGCCGACAGCGAGCAAGCGCTCGCGTACCTCAAGCGCTTTGGCTCGGTGACCATCCTGAACGGCCACATACACCAAACGTTGCAAAAGGTGGAAGGCAACGTCGTTTTCCACACCGCCATGTCCACGGCGTTCCCGCAACCGGCCCCCGGCGCGGCGCCTTCACCCGGGCCGATGAAAGTGCCCGCCGAGAAGCTCCGCAGCGTGCTCGGCGTGACGAGCGTGAAGTACGTGCCTGGCAGGAGATCCCTGGCCATCATGGATTCGCCGCTCGAGGCGGCGCCCGTATCAGGGCCCGCTGCGGCGCAAATAGCGATTGATAACTTCAGCTTCATTCCTGCTGAGATCAAAGTCCCGGCGGGCGGCACGGTCGCCTGGACGAACCATGATGATGTGCCGCACAACGTCATCAGCACGGAAAAGCGGTTCGCGTCGCCGGTGCTCGATACAGATGAAAAATTTTCTTACACATTTCAGAACCCAGGCGTTTACCCGTATTACTGCTCGATCCATCCCAAAATGACCGCCAAGGTCATTGTCGAGTGAGATTCGGCGTAAGCGGGAGATAGCTCGGGCGTTTGGCTGCGGTCCCGGCATCATCCAGCCACGGTCACGCCCAGAATCTTGCCGATTCCGAAGGTCAGCGCCGCGGCGCCGAGGCCGATAATTAACTGACGTACACCGGAGTACAGAATCGTTCGTCCCGTGAGCAGGGTGATCGCGGCGCCGCTGCCAAACAGCCCGAGGGAGCTCATGACCAGGCTCCCCAGGACGGCGGGATAGCCGCTAAGGAACATGAAGGGCGCTACCGGAAGAATTGCTCCGGTCACAAACAGCACGAAGGACATCACAGCGGCTTCCCACGCCGAGCCGCCCAGAGTTTCCGGGTCGATGCCCAATTCCTCGCGCGCGAGCGTATCGAGAGCGGTGGCTTTATCGCTAACGAGGCGATTGGCGACGCTGCGAGCCTCCCCTTCGCTGAGGCCCTTCGACTGGTAGATCAAAGCCAGCTCTTCGGCCTCTTCGTCGGGAACGGCGTTGAGCTCTTCGGCCTCAACGCCGATCTGCCGCTCATAAAGCTCGCGCGAACTGGTAACCGAGAGCCACTCGCCCAAGGCCATGGAGCACGCGCCCGCGAGCAGTCCTGCCAGGCCTGTGATCAGAATGGCCCGGTTTGACAGGTTGGCCCCGGCCACGCCCATTACCAAACTGAGGTTGGATACCAGCCCATCGTTTACGCCGAGCACGGATGCCCGCAGAGCGTTGCCCCCGATGGCGCGGTGACGGCCTTCCAGTTGCGCGAGCACGCCGCCTTCGATTCCCCGAGGGCCGGCGATCGTGCGCAGCAGCCGCGCGTGGGACTCTTCCTCGGCCGGCATACCGGACGGCTTGGTTTCAGGTTGCAGCAAATAGTCGTGGCGGTCGGCTTGCTCCATGGCGCTGATGGTTGGCAGCACAAACTGAGGTCCGAACCGCCCTGCCAGCCAGCCAAGCAGCCGCGAGCGCCACCCCGGCTTGCGCCGCTTCATGACCACGCCGGCCTCCCGCAGCTTCTGTTCCCAGAAGTGCGCGTGCCGCTCCTCGACGGCCGCCAGACGCCGGTAGACCTCAGCCAACTGCGGCTGGCGCTCACAGCGGGCCAGCGTGTTGTACAGCGAAACGCTGTCAATCTCATCCTGGAGATTCGCCCGATAGCGCGCGATTTCTTGTTTGGTGCTCATGGGTCAGCCTCCAAACAGCCGGTTGGCCTCGGCATAGGGGATGGCGTTCCCGGTAAAGCTGGCAAACGTCCCCCGCTCCTTCAATTCTCCGGCAATTTGCCGGATGAGGGCCAGGGTCGCGCGCATAGGTCCTGAACCGGAACTCACCCGCGCCACGCCTAGCCGCTCCAGTTCCGGAGCCGGCGGAACACCGGGACCGGCCAAAATGTTGATAGGCCCACGAATCTCTTGCGCCAGACGGCGGATTAGGGTGGCATCGCGCACGCCGGGGACAAACAAGCAATCCGCCCCGGCTTCCCGATACGCGTTGGCGCGGCGCACGGCATCCTCGAAGCGGCCCTCTGGCGCCCCTAC
>DASREK010000234.1:0-12345 GCA_035652135.1 Bryobacterales bacterium
TTCGGCGGCGGCCAGGTGGACATCACCAGCGGCAAATTTGTTTTTTCGGCTTCGGAAAGCTATTGGATCGAGGACGGCAAAATCACGCGCCCTGTCCGCAACGCCACACTGATTGGCAACGGCCCGGACGTGATGACCAAAGTCACCAGGGTGGGGCACGATCTCAAGCTCGACCAGGGCATCGGCACTTGCGGCAAAGAGGGGCAGAGCGTTCCCGTAGGCGTAGGAATACCAACCATCCGGATCGACCGGCTCACTGTGGGCGGGGTCGGATGAGAAAACGAGTACGAAAGTCGAGCTGGCCGGCGGCCGTTTCCCCCGGCCCCCTTTCGGATCTGGCGATTTCGGCGCAGAAGCGATCATCCTTCAATGATTGAATTGGCCAACGATGTGGTCTCACGCGCTATTCGCCGCGGCGCCGCGGACGCGGAATGCACGGTTGTCGAGGGGGAAGAGTTTTCCGCCAGCGTGCGTTTGGGCGAGGTAGAGACGGTAAAGGAAGCCGGATCGAAGCGTATCGGCCTCCGCGTTCTGGTTGGGCGGCGCAGCGGCTCCTCCTATACGTCCGATTTCTCCCGTAGCGGCATCGAAACGCTGGTGGACTCGGCGATTGCTCTGGCTCGGATCACGTCGGAAGACCCTTGCGCCGGGTTGCCGGACGCTGCGGAACTGGGAGCGAGCGGCTGCGATTCGGGTTTGTATTACGACGACGTTGTAGGCCTCGCTGCCCTGGAGAAAATTGATTTGGCGCGGCGCGCCGAGCGGGCGGCGCTCGAGACTGACTCCCGCATCGGGAACTCCGAAGGGGGCGGCTTCGAAAGCTCTTGGAGCCGGCGCGCCTTCGCCAACTCGCGGGGTTTTCAGGGCGAATACCGGCGCAGTTCCTGCTCTCTTTACGCCGTGCCTGTGGCGCGGGACGCGGGTCAAATGGAGCGCGACTATTGGTACAGCCTATCACGCAGCCTGGCCCGGCTGGACCCGCCCGAAATGGTCGGACGCATTGCCGCCGAGCGGGCCCTGCGCCGCTTGGGCGCTGTCAAGATCGAGACCAAGCGGGTTCCCGTCGTGTTTGAGCCGCGAACAGCCAGAACCCTGCTGGATAACCTGTTCGAGGCGGTTAGCGGCGATTCCATTTACCGCCAGGCTTCCTTTTTAGCCGGCAAACTGGGCGAGACCGTGGCCGCTCCCGGCGTGACCGTGGTGGATGATGGAACTATGCCCGGCGGTTTTGGGACGTCCCCGTTTGACGACGAGGGAGCGCCAACGCGCCGGACCGTTGTGATTCGCGGCGGCGTGCTCGAAAATTACTTGCTGAATACGTACACCGCCCGCAAGCTGGGCATGAAAACCACCGGGAATGCCGCGCGCAGCCTTGCCGGAAATCCCGGCATCGGCCGGGGGAATTTTTACTTGGAACCGGGCGTTTATCGCCCCGAGGAAATTATTGCCTCCATCGACGAAGGATTTCTTGTGACCGAATTGATCGGCTTCGGTGTCAATCTGGTTACCGGAGACTATTCGCGCGGCGCGAGCGGCCTGTGGATTCGGAAGGGCAAGCCGGCCTTCCCGGTGCATGAAGTGACCGTCGCGGGCAATCTCGGCCAAATGCTGCAAGATATCGAAATGGCCGGCTCGGATTTGGAATTTCGCGGCCCGGTGGCCGCGCCGACGATTAAAATTCGAGAGATGACGGTAGGTGGAAGATAGCTGTGGCGAGACGCGAGGCTCCGCCCGTTCCCGTCTTGGTCGCCGGCGCTTTGCTGCTGATATGCGGCACGATCGCCTTTTTCTGGTACCGCCAAGCCCAGAATCGCCCGCGGGAGGTCCCGGTCTTGACCCGTGAAGCCGCGCAATACCTCCCCAATCTCCAATTGGAAGACGTCCAGATGAGCGCTGCTGAGAATTACCTGAACCAGACCGCCACCACGATCACGGGCAAAATCACCAATACTGGGCCGCGCACGCTTCGGCTGGTCGAGGTCAACTGCGTTTTCAAGGACGCCGCCGGTCAACCGGTTCTTCGTGAGCGGGTGGCCATTGTGGGCCGCAAGACCGGCCCGGTTCCCAGTGGCCAAACACGCTCGTTTGAGTTGAGCTTCGATAACATTCCGGCAAGCTGGAACCAGGCAATGCCGGATCTGGTGATTTCCCAAATTCTTTTTCAGGACTGAAACGCAGTCCAGACGCGGTTCCGGGGCTTCTACCGTCCCACTTCGAGCCTCGCGGCCAGGTGCTCGGGCAGGCCGGCGATACGGATTTTTTCCTGCGCGGTAGCCAGGTCGTACTCGACGCGATAGAACACGATCAGGCGATCTTCACTATCGTAAATCAAGAAGCCGCTGCGCCAGTCTCCATCGCGCGGCTGGCCGACCGAGCCGGGGTTCAACAGGTACGTCTCGTCGGCCTGAATTTCCAGATATTGCGGTCCCTTATCGGGCTGCGGCCGGATGAGCTGGAGCCGCTCCCGGCTCTGCACGAACCCGCCCTGGATGTGGGTGTGGCCGAAAAATGTCAGTGGCCTCTCCAGGTAAGGAAAAACTTCGGCAGCCTCGCGCGGTGAAACCACGTATTCATCTTCATCCAGGATCGAGCCGTGGACGAGGGTCATGCCGTTGGTCACCAGGGGGCCTCTGGCCAGCGACACCAGATACTGGCGATTCTCATCGGTAAGGCGGCTCAGCGTCCACAGGGCGGCCTGGCGCGCGACCTCGTTGAACCATTCCAGGTTCTCGAGGCCCGAACACGCCTTGTCGTGATTGCCGCGGATGACGACGGGCACGTTGGCGCGCACCCAGTCCACCACACGGTTGGGATCAGCGCCATAGCCTACTAGATCGCCCAGGCACACGATTTTCTCGTAGAGCCCTTCGGCAGCCGAGAGCACCGCCTCCAAAGCCTCCCAATTGGAGTGGATATCGCTCAGAATCAGGTAGCGCACTCTGCTCAGGCGCGCCGCAGCCGCAACAGCGCGACCTCCGGCGTAGCCCCTAATCGCATCGGCAGGTTGATCGTCCCTATGCCGCGGCTCACGTAGAGAGCTGAGCCGGGCCTGCGATACAAACCGGCGACATATGGCGTGAAAAACCGGCTTGCGTTCAATGTTTGCTCCAGGATCTCGATCGTCACTTGACCCCCATGAGTGTGCCCGCCGACTACCAGATCATATCCCAAACGGGATGCAACAGGGAAAACATCAGGGTTGTGGGAGAGCAGAAGATTCACAGTTCCGGGCTCGAGGAGCCACTCGGCTCCTACCAGATAGGGCCGGCGCTGCCGCTGATAGTCCACGCCCGCAATATTGAGATGCGCGTTGCCAAATCGCAAAACCCGGTGTTCCAGGCGCAAAAACTCAATCCCCAATGCCCGTCCCCAAGTTGCGGCCAAGTCCTGGCAATCGGCGTAGACCTCGTGGTTGCCCAAACACCCGAATACGCCCGCATCCGCGCGCAGCCGGGCCAGCCGCGCCAGGCACGTCTCCAACGGATCTCCCTGGCGAGTGATGAGATCCCCGGTTACGAGCGCAATGTGAGGCCGCGTTTCGTTGGCCATGGCGATAACACGGTCCAGCTCGGGCAGGCTCAAATAAGGGCTCAGGTGGATATCGCTCAGCAACGCCATCCGCAGGCCCTCCAGATCGGGATGCAGCCCGGAGACCGGGAAATCCGCTTCGCGCAGCAAAAAGTTTTTCCGGACAATCAGCGTGCCGTAGCCTGCAACTCCGAACGGAGCAAGCGCCGCTGCCGCCTGGACGGCAGTCTCCAGCAGGCGCCGGCGGCCGGCGACAAAACCGCCGCGAGACCTCGGGCTTGAAGCGGCCCTTGCGGGGACCCGCCGAAGAAACGCGCCGGCTGCCAGCAGGAGGACCGCGCCTGTCGAGCCGGCTACCCAGATGCCGGCGGCGAACGCGGCCGCACGGCCCGTGAAAGGAAGCGGCTGCCAGAAATAGCTCTCACTATTCAGCTCAATCACCAGCAGCGGAGCGGCCAGAAAGACCAGAAGCGCCGCGCACGCCAGCTTCGCCTGCCCCGGAGCGAGATGCTTGACCAGCGCGCGCCGGATCCAGCGATAGATTTGAAACTGGCAGGCCACCACGGTAGCCCCTACCACGCCGTCGAACCAATAAGAGATATGAACCGTCTGCATAGCGACCGATCACCCGCCCTGGAGCCCTTCGTCTTCCATTGTAGGCGGAATACGGTAAAAGACCGGAGGCTATTTCCCGCCTCGGGCGAATGCCTTACGTCAGAAATCAGACGCGGCAGGAAGCAGCAGAAGCGCGAGCGCGGCGATCGCAGCAGTTTCCGCTCGCAGGATCAGTGGGCCGAGCGAAGCGGGGAGAAATCCGCACTGGTGTGCCATTTTCCTTTCGCCTTCCGTCCAACCTCCCTCGGGTCCTATCAGCAAGACAGAGGCGCGATCGCGGGCGGGCCCCAACCGGCTGAGGCTCGCAGGTTCGAGACCTTCTTCCAGAATCCAGCGGCGGCCTTCGGGGGCCGCTGCGAGGGCCGAATCGAGCGCGACAGGCTGGGGCAGCTCGGGCGGCGCCACACGCCGCGACTGCTGCGCAGCCTCGAAAGCGATGCGCCGCCAGCGTTCCACTCGCTTCTGCGCGGCCGCCGCCAATTTCGGGTCCGTACGGGAAGTGATTACTGGGATGATTCTGGCAGCGCCCAGTTCCGTCGCCTTTTCGATCATCCACTCGTAACGGTCGAATTTGAAGATTGCGCCGAGTAAAGTGACTTCAGGGGGCTGGGGTCCGGCCGGGAGTTCTTTTTCAATCGCGAATGTCACTTCTCCGGGGAGACTGGCGATCACGCGGCCGAGGTAAAGCTGGCGCGTGTCGCTCAACTCGAAGATCTGCCCCGGCTGGAGGCGCAGCACGTTGTGCAGGTGATGGGCCTGCTCGCCGCGCACGACGGCGCGCCCCGGGTCGGTCCTCTCAACAAAGAAGCGCCGCCGCGCCAGACATACCCCCTCGGTGCAAGATAGCTGCCGGCCGGCAGCGAAGCCCGCTCGAACGAAACCGAGCCGGTGGTCAGACATGTTATCATGAGCTTACCGAATACGGTGGGTATAGCTCAGTTTGGTAGAGCGTCGGATTGTGGTTCCGAATGTCGTGGGTTCGAATCCCACTACCCACCCCACCGTCAAGCCGGCAATCTTGGGTCAATCGCGAAGGCCGCAGACGGAAAAGACGGCCGCAAGAAATCCTATATTATCCTGGCCCAACTGTATTTTGTACTTCTCTTTTGCGGCGTGGCGCTGCAAGCGCAATCCACGGCTGTAACCGGCACGATTCAGGGCATCGTGCTTGATTCGAGCGGCGCTCCCATGCCGAACGTGCAGGTGACTGCCGTGCATGTGGATTCGGGAGCCGTGCGACAAACGAGCACCGGCGACTCCGGCCAGTTCCGG
This sequence comes from Bryobacterales bacterium, assembly GCA_035652135.1. Taxonomy (GTDB): domain Bacteria; phylum Acidobacteriota; class Terriglobia; order Bryobacterales; family JACQDG01; genus DASREK01. The sequence goes on from DASREK010000234.1 coordinate 5,416, forward strand.
TTGACTGGTCTGGCGATCGGCAACTATGAGCTGCGCGCCGAGCGAGAGGGATTCGGAACTGTCGTCACACGGCTGCAAGTTTCCGTAGGTCAAACCGTGGTGCAGCGCGTCGAGATGGCGCCGGCGGCTGTGAGCCAGAGCATGGAAGTCAAGGAGCAATCCGAAGCGCTGGATGTGGCGGCGACGACATCCGGCGCAACTTTGGGCAGCGAACGCATCGAAGAGGCGCCCGCTCAGAACCGAAACTACCTGAACTTCGTGCTGGTGGCGCCCGGAGCGGCGCCGTCCAGCGGCTCCAACCCGCAGCGGAGCTCGGCCGGCGTACGGAGTGCAGCCCCGGATAGCGGCTTCAGTTTCGGAGGCATGCGCCCCCGCAATAACAGCCTCTCGATTGATGGCGTGGACAACCGGGACGAGACCACGGGCGCCAATCGAGTGGCGATAGGGCTCGAGATGGTCGAGGAGTTTCGCGTGGCAGGGACTGCCGTGGGTGCGGAATTGGGAGGGGCGAGCGGAGGCATCGTCAATGTAGTGACACGGTCAGGAACCAATATTTGGCACGGAGACTGGACGTTTTTCGGCCAAAACGAGGCTGCCAACGCGCGTAATCCCGAGGCCCCCGCTCCGAACAAGCCGCGGTTCCGCCGCTACCAACCGGGATCTTCTATCAACGGCCCCATCCGGCGGGATCAAACGTTTTTCTCAACGGCTTTCGAGCAGGAATGGGAATCGAGCGAGGAATGGTCCGAGGGGCCGGCCGCTGCGCAGCCGGCCATCAACGCGGTGCTCGCAAGACCGGAACTGGCCAACGCCGCCGTCGATTCCATCCGCCGCGGCTTGTTCCGCGCATCTTCCGCCCAGAGCGAGTTTTCCGTCAAGCTCAATCATCAGTTGCATAGCATTCATGCGCTGTCCGTACGATATGCCTTGTCGCACGGGCGGGTTTCCAACGACGTGCAGGGAACCGAGAACTTCAGCGACCGCTCGTCGCGCGGCAGTAGCCTGACCACGGATCATTCGCTCGTCGCCGGACTGATCAGCGTCCTCAGCCCGCGGCTGGTAAACGATCTTCGTTTCCAAGCCGCTCGCCGGGACGTGGACCTCACACCCAATTCCCGCGGCGCCATGATGGAGATTCCCGGAGTAGTCGCCTTTGGACAAGCTTACGGGCTCAATGGACGGCGGTCGGAAGACCACAACGAGATGGTCGAAGGGTTGAACCTCGCCGCAGGCCAGCACCACCTGAGCTTCGGGGCGAGCGCGCATCTGGTGCGCCTGGATGCGCGCCTCGCGGACCGCTTCGCCGGAATTTTTGTGTTTCCGACGCTGGCGGATTTTCTTGCGGAGCGGCCGGACGTCTTCGTGCAGGCCTTCGGCAATCCCGCAACGGAGGCCCGCGTGGCGCCCCTGGGAGCGTGGGCGCAAGACCGGTGGCAGCCCCTCGCGGGTTTGAGCCTGGAGGCTGGATTGCGCTATGACTACGAAATTTTGCCTCGCGGCTTCTCCAGCCCCTCCCGCAATTTCGCCCCGCGCTTCGGTATAGCGTATCGCCCGGGCGGCAAAGGGCCGCTCGTCTTCCGGGCCGGCTTCGGGCTTTTCTATGACCGGTACCCCCTGGCGTACTTGAACAACGTCCTGCAAAAGGATGGGATACACGGGTTTGAACAATATCTGGTGGGAGATATGGCCGTCGCCGCCCTCGCCGCCGGCCGCGGAGGATCTCTGTCGAGCCCTATGCCAAACACGGCGCCGGGAATCTACAAGCCGTCCCCTGATTTCTCGGCTACTTACAGCCGCAAGTTTGTCGGCGGCGTGGAACGCAGCCTGGGGCAAAATACGAGCTTGACCGCCGAATATGCCTCTGTTGCGGGGTTTCACCTGCCCCGCATCCGTAATATCGCAGCCACGCTTCCGCCACTCTACCAACTGGAACAGACGGCTCGCTCCTCGTACCAGGGCGTTTCCGTGTCTATCAATCGCAGAATGAGCCGGGAACTGACCTTCCTGGCCGCTTACAATCTCGGCCGAACCTGGGACGACAGTTCCGACTATGACGAGCAGCCCCTCGACCCGCGGAACCTCCGGCAGGACTGGGCCCGCTCGCGCCAGCACCAGGCCCACCGGATTTCCGCGAGCGCCGTATTCGAGCTTCCCGCCGAAGAAGCAGCGTTCCTGCCGAAATGGGTCGCAAACGAGCTGGAGAATGTCGTTATGGCCCCTATTTTTACGGCGGGAAGCGGCCGGCCGGTGAATGCCCTTGATTCTACCGATGTATTCCGAACCGGAGCCTATCCGATTTCCGCCCGGCCATTCGGCTTGCCGCGAAATCCGTTCTTCGGCCCGGGCACTGTCTCATTGGATATGAGGATAATGAAAGGCGTGTGGCTGAAAAAGAACCGTATGATCTTGCAGACCGGCGTCGAGGCGTTCAACCTCGCCAATCATACCAATGCCCTGCGCGTCAGCCCGTACTACGCCGCCGCCGGCCAGATTCTCGGGTCCTACCGCGGCATCACCGAGGCGCTCAACGCGCGGCAACTGCAATTCGTATTTCAAATTGAATACTGAGGGCGAGCGGAGCGCGCGCTTGAGCCCGCGCACGCTTCCTACTAAGATAGAAAGTCCATGAAATTACAAAGCTATACGATTACACAAGGACGCGACCGCGCGCCCGCCCGCGCAATGCTGAAAGCCATCGGGTTCACGGACGAGGACCTCCGGAAGCCCATTATAGGAATCGCTAATACCTGGATTGAAACCATGCCGTGCAACTACAATCTGCGGGAGCTGGCGGTCAAGGTCAAGGAAGGCGTCCGGGCGGCCGGCGGCACACCGATGGAGTTCAACACGATCGCCATCAGCGACGGTGTAACGATGGGCACAGAAGGGATGAAGGCGTCGCTGGTGAGCCGCGAGGCGATCGCGGACACCATCGAACTGGTGGCGCGCGGCCACATGTTCGACGGCATTATCGCCCTGGTCGCCTGCGACAAGACCATTCCCGGGGGCGCCATGGCGTTGCTCCGGCTGAATGTGCCGGGACTTGTGCTCTACGGCGGGACCATCCTGCCGGGGTATCACAACGGCAAGGCGCTGACCATTCAAGACGTTTTTGAAGCCGTCGGGGCGAACGCCGCGGGCCGTATTTCGGATGCAGAACTGCTGGCCATCGAGAACCGGGCGTGCCCGGGGGCCGGGGCCTGCGGCGGGCAGTATACGGCGAATACTATGGCTACAGTGATGGAGCTGATCGGGCTCTCGCCGATGGGCACTGCCTCGGTTCCGCAAGTGGATCCACGGAAGAATGATGTGGCTTTCCGCTGCGGCCAGATCATTTTGGAAGCGGTGAAGAAGGATCTCAGGCCGCGCGACATCGCCACACGCAAGGCGTTTGAAAATGCGATAGCGGGCGTTGCGGCCACCGGCGGATCGACCAATGCCGTCCTGCATTTGCTGGCGATGGCTCGCGAGGCCGAAGTGCCGCTGACGATCGACGATTTTCAGACTATCAGCAGCCGTACGCCGCTTCTGGCCGACCTGAAGCCCGCAGGCCGCTTCGTGGCGGTGGATGTGGACAAGGCCGGCGGGATTCCGGTCATCGCCAAGCGGCTGGTCGAGGGCGGCTTTGTGGACGGCTCGGCGATTACCATCACTGGCCGCACCTTCGCTGAGGAAGCGGCGGAAGCCAAGGAGACTCCGGGACAGGAGGTGATCCGGCCGCTCGGGAATCCCATAAAGCCGACCGGCGGCCTGGTCATCTTGAAGGGAAGTCTCGCCCCTGAAGGATGCGTTATTAAGACCACTGGCATGACGCGAAAGCAGCATCGCGGACCGGCCCGCGTGTTCAACCGGGAAGAAGACGCCATGGGCGCCGTGACCGAGGGCAAGATCAAGGCCGGCGACGTGCTGATCATCCGCTATGAAGGGCCGCGCGGCGGGCCGGGCATGCGGGAAATGCTGGGCGTAACCGGCGCTATCGTGGGCGCCGGACTTTCGGAAAGCGTCGCCCTGGTCACCGACGGGAGGTTCAGCGGCGCCACGCACGGTTTCATGGTCGGGCATGTGGCGCCGGAAGCCGCGAGCGGCGGGCCGATTGCCGCCGTGCAGGAGGGCGACCTGATTTCACTGGACATCGAAGCGCGCACGATCGACCTCGAAGTTCCCCCGGAAACGGTCAAACAGAGGCTCGCCGCCGTGAAGCCGCCGCTTCCGCGCTATAAAACCGGCGTATTCGCCAAGTACGTCGCGCTGGTATCTTCGGCGGCCGAAGGAGCCATCACGTCGCAGGTAGGGAACCGTTGAAGCACCCAGCCGGGGCGCAGGCGATTGTAGCGGCCTGCCAGCCCGGTCTCTCCGCCGCGCGATTTTCCTTATATGGCCGTCCAGCCGCCATCGATCACCAGCGTGGAGCCGGTGACGAATTCCGCCTCATCGGAACAGGCATAGAGAACCATGTATGCAATTTCCACCGGGCGGCCCATCCGGCCGACCGGCTGGCGCTGGTGCAGTTCGGCCCGCACTTTCTCCTTTTCGTGCTTGTGGTATTTCTCCAGATAAGCTTCCACAAAAGGGCTCTCCACGGTTCCTGGGCAGATACAATTCACGCGAAGCCGTCCGGGATAATCGCCCGCAAGCTGCTTTGTCAAAGCGACGACAGCCCCTTTGGTAGCGCAGTAGGCGAAGCGCCGCTTCACGCCGCCTAGGCCGGCCACAGAACCGATGTTGACAATGGTTCCGGGAAATCCCCTGCTGCCGGAAGCGAGCAACAGCGGCATGGCGTATTTGGTGCAAAGAAAAATCGAGTCCACATTGACCCGAAACAGTCTCTGCCAATCGGCGAAGTCCGTCTCCTCCACACTGCCCACCAGGCCGGTGCCCGCGTTGTTGACGAGCGTGTCCAAGGCCGGAATGGCGGCAAACAGGTTTCGCACCGAATGCTCGTCGGTGACGTCCACGATGGCGGCTGAAACCGCGGGCCCCAGTTCCGACGCCAGAGCCTCGGCGCGCTCCCGATTGACATCCGCGATCGTGACCCGCGCGCCCGCCGCCGCCAACACGCGGACGGTCGCTTCCCCGATTCCGCTCGCGCCTCCGGTTACCAAGGCATGCCGATTGTCCAGACGAAAAGGAGTGAACATAAGAGCGCAAGGATAACAAAACCTCGCGCGTTTGAGTTTCAGCGAACGGAGAGATTTGCGTTACGGTTCAGCCGGGCTTGGAAATAGACTTACAACGACCTGGCAGGGCGCCGCTGTTATCCGAGCGAGATAGCAGAAGCAGCGAAGCGCGCGTCATACATCTAAATAATATCTACAAGAGCGCGATACCAACGGGCCTCCGCCGCACTCTGGACGAAAAGCGGCCGGCGTGACTGCCCGGTAATCCGGTTCTTATCGCGAAGCGGCACAAGATCAGGACGCGGCCCGTCCGCGCTGTCTCCGCCGCGCCGCCCAATACGCCTTCATACGCTCGGATTGCGCCTTTCGAGCTTCGGCCGACATGCCACGGCGTTTGCGGGTTCTCGATGAGCCGGGGGCGGCAAACATCCGCCTCCTCCACCCCTTGCCTCTGCCCGGTTCGGATTGCAACGCCTCAATCGCTCGATTCAGCTTGTCTCTTTCCGCAATCAGCATCTGCAAGACGTCATTGGTCATAGTAGAAACATACTAACACACTGAGTCACCCGGAGAGCCGGACCAGTTTCGGAGGCAGCGCAGTGTGCGAGAATACAAAGTTTGTTCTAGGGAGGAGAAATGGAGTATCGCATACTGGCTGGCACGGACTTAAAAGTTTCCCGCGTCTGCATGGGAACAATGACCTTCGGCTCGCAGGTGGACGAAGCCGGCTCGAGAAACATGGTGGACCGCTGCCTGGACGCGGGCGTCAATTTCTTCGATACGGCGAATTCTTACAACAAGGGCCTTTCGGAAGAAATTGTGGGGAATGTGCTGGCGGGCCGCCGGAACCGCGTCGTTCTGGCCAGCAAAGTATTCAACAAGATGGGTGACGGCCCGGATGACAGCGGCTTGTCGCGCGGAGCTATCCATAAGCAAATCGAAGCCAGCCTGAAGCGGCTCAAGACCGACTATCTGGATATCTATTACCTTCACCAGCCTGATTACAAGACACCTATCGAGGAAACCTTGTCCGCTATGGAGGACTTGGTTAAGCAGGGTAAAGTTCGATACCCGGGCACATCAAACTATGCGGCCTGGCAGGTCTGCCAGGCTCTGTGGATTTGCCAGAAAAACGGGTGGCGCCCGCCAGTAATCTCGCAGCCCATGTATAACCTGCTCGCCCGGGGCATCGAGCAGGAGTATCTGCCCTTCACGCGCGAGTTTTGCGTCAGCTCGATCGTTTACAATCCCCTGGCCGGTGGCTTATTGACGGGGAAGCAGCGGCGGGAGACGGGTCCTATCGCCGGATCGCGTTTCGATAAGAACCAGATGTATCTCAACCGCTACTGGCATGAGGCGAACTTTCAGGCCGTTGACGAATTGGCCAGGATCGCCGCCGGCTCCGGACGCTCGCTGGTGCAGTTGTCTCTCACCTGGGTATTGCAGCAGCCCGGTGTGGATGGAGTCTTAATCGGCGCCTCCCGGATGGAACAGCTCGAAGAGAACCTGAAGGCTGTAGAGGGCAAGCCGCTCGATCAGCCCGTGCTGGAAGCTTGCGACCGGGTATGGGCCAATTTGCGCGGCGTCACGCCAAAATATAACCGGTAACGCGGCAGCGCCTCCTCTGGGGAACCTGGGTTGGTTATCGGACGCGCGATGGCGCATATATTCGCCAGCACTGCTGTCCAAATTAGCTGACGACGGGGATTCCCGTTGTTGAAAACGCTGGACATAGTTCTTCGATCCCGGCCTTTCTGAAACCAGGTTACCCCCCGAGAAGGACCGAGTTGCGCGTGACAAATCACTATGCTGT
>DASREK010000235.1:0-26756 GCA_035652135.1 Bryobacterales bacterium
CAGCAGGCTGTTCAGCGCCAGGCCGCCCGCCAGGCACAGATTTTCTCCTGCGCCGGCCAGTTCCATCACCACCGATTCGACCGCCCGCTGCACGCTCGCCGCCAGATCGAGCCGCATTTCCGGCGTGATCCCCTCCGGCCCTTCCACCCCCAGGTGGGCAAAAAATTTTTCGCTGAATCCGCCGTGCGTCGGATGGTCCGTATCGAAATAGCTGCGGTCGAAGCTCGGCCAGCCATGGGAGTCGGCGCCCATTACCAGCCGGAAAAAGCCGGCATATTTCGGCTCGCCCGCGGCCGAGAGCCACTGCACCTTGTGCTCTTCCGAGCGCGGCCGGAACCCGAGCAGCGCCGTGATGCGCCCGTAAAAATCCGCCGGCGAATCCGGAGCGTATAGCTCCTCTTCGAGCCGCAGCGTATTGCCTTCCGCCCTCCACAACGCGCCGCACCGCATGTCGCCGGTCCGGTCCAGCGTGAGCACCGTCGCTCGCTCGAAGGGCGACATGTAAAAGGCGCTGGCCGCGTGGGCCATGTGGTGATCCACCACCCGGATGCGCCCGTTCGGGAACAAGGATTTCAACTGGGTGTGGAGATGAGCGGATGCGCCCTCGCCGAGAGGGCCGGCGAGAATCACCCAATCCACCTCCTCGGGTTTTGCGTCCGCCAGCCGCAGGCACGTGCGGATGGCTTCCAGAGGCAGGCTTCCCGGCTGCCGCGCCCAGAGCGAGCCGCGCAGCTTGTCTTCTTCAATCGCAGCAACCAGTGTGCCGTCCCGCAGCACGGCGGCGGCGGCGTCCCGGGTCAGACCCCCGATGCCGACGATCAGCATACGCCATTCCTCAGCCGTTTGATCGCCCGCTCGCGTCCGACTGCCGTGAAGACCGAAAATGCGCTCGGCCCGACGCTCTGCCCGCTCAGCGCCGCCCGCGCCGCGTTGATGATCACGCCGGCCTTCACCCCGCGCTCCGCCGCCAAGGCTCGCAGTTCCCGCTCGATATTTTCCTCGGTGAAGTCGGGGATTTTTTCGAGCCGGTCGCCTAACTCCCGCAGCAGCTCGCGCGCCCCGGGCGCTTGCAGCTTCTCCTGCGCTCCGGGCTCGATGGCGAACTGGTCGCCGAAATACGCCGCCCCGCGCCGGCTGAAATCGCGCAGGGTCGTGTAGCGCGCCCGCAGCAGATCCACAGTTTTGGCAAACCACTCCCGCTGCCCGCCCGCATAACTTTCCTGCCAGAGCCCGGCGCGCCGCAGCTCGCTTTCCACATAGGGTAGCAGCTCCTCAATCGGCATCGACCGCAGATGCTGCGCGTTGAGCCAGAGCGCTTTTGGATCGGGCCAGTTTTCCGGATCGTTCTCCTGATAGCTGACGACCGCATTGTTGCGATTGATTCCTTCCAGCGAAAACAGCTCGATCAGCTCCCGGCGGCTGAGCACTTCACGGTTGTCTTTTGGAGACCATCCCAGCAGGCTGAGGAAATTTACGAAAGCGTGCGGCAAAAACCCGGCATCGCGATAGGCTGTCACGCTCACCACTTGGCCGTGGCGGCGCTTGGAAAGCTTCGACCCATCGGGAGCAAGCAGCAGCGGCAGGTGCGCCAGCTCGGGACGCTCGGCTCCCAGCCCTTCGAAAATCAAGACATGCTTGAAGGTGTTGGCCAGATGATCCTGTCCGCGAATGATGTGGCTGATCCGCAGATCCGCGTCGTCCGCGCAGGACGCCAGATAATAAGTCGGCGTGCCGTCGCTGCGGGCCAGCGCGAAATCCTCGATGTCGCCCGTCGAGCGCGCCTGCGGCCCGTAGACGGCGTCGTCAAACCGGATCTCGCTGACCCGCTCGCGCGGCACCCGATAGCGCAGCACGAACCGCTCGCCGGCTGCCGCCCGCCGGTCGCTCTCCTCGCGGCTGATCTCCCGCTGCCCCGGGTTGAACAGCCAGGGCGCGCCGCTGCGGTCCTTGCCGGCTTCGGCGGCCTCGGCCGCCGGAGTGAAGTCCCGGTACGCGAAACCCTTATCGAGCAGCGCCTGCGCCGCCTGCCGGTGCAGGGCCGCCCGCGCGGATTGGGCGTACTCTTCATCCCAGTCAAGGCCCAGCCATCGCAAGCCCTCAAAGATGGATTGCCGCGATGCTTCGGTGTTGCGCTCGAGATCGGTGTCGTCGATGCGCAACACCATCGCGCCGCCCTTCTGCCGGGCGAAAAGCCAGTTGAAAATGTAGGTGCGCGCACCGCCAATGTGCAGGAAGCCGGTGGGGGATGGCGCAAAGCGAACCCGTACCATAGGGAGAACTTCAGTATATCAAGGGGTCGCCGGCAAGCCGTTCGGGAACTGGCTCGCGTGCGATTCGAGCCGCGCCGCTGCCGCCGGCTGCCTGCCGGGCCGGCCGCATTTCTCCATCCAACCGGCGTCTCCTGCCGCGGCAGCGCCCGCCCAAGAGATCCAGCCACACGCTGCGGCCGGACTGCACGTACCGCCTTTTGAACGCCCGGCCTAGCCGCCCGCGATAGCGCCTATGATCAGGAAGGGCTCCGCTCCCGAGGCGACCTCGTCGGGCAATGGCGCATCCGGCGATTCGTGCGAAAGGTCCTCGGCGCAGGCGAAGAATCGCAGAAACGGCCGGCGCTGCCGGGTGGCGTGATCGCGGATCGTGCCGCTCAGCATCGGATAGCTCGCCTCCAGCGCATCCAGAATGGCGCGCTGCGTCACCTGGCCGACCACGTCGAGCTGCACTTCGTCCTCCACCTCCGCCAGAGTTCGCAGATGCGGCGGGAGTATTACTCGTATCATGGCAACGTCTGAACCTCGACAGAAAGCACCGCCGGCAGATCCCGGACAATCGGAGCCCAGGTGTCTCCGGCGTCAGCCGACGCGTAGACCTGGCCCCCGGTGGTGCCGAAATATAGGCCGCAGGACTCCAGCGAGTCAACCGCCATCGCGTCGCGCAGCACGTTCACGTAGCAGTCCTTCTGCGGCAGGCCTTTGGTTAGCGCCTCCCATTCGTTTCCACCCGTCCGGCTGCGGAAGACGCGCAGCTTCCCCTCGGGCGGGAAATGCTCTGAGTCGCTCTTGATCGGAACGACGTATATGGTCTCCGGCTCGTGCGCATGGACATCGATTACGAATCCGAAATCGGTCGGCAGGTTGCCGCTCACCTCCCGCCACGATTCGCCGGCATCGTCGCTGCGCAGCACGTCCCAGTGCTTCTGCATGAACAACACCCGCGGGCGCGAAGGGTGCATCGCAATACGGTGGACGCAGTGGCCGACTTCGGCGTTCGGATCCGGTATGTATTGCGAGCGTAAGCCGCGGTTGATCGGCCGCCACGTTTGGCCGCCGTCGTCGGTTCGGAAAGCGCCCGCGGCCGAGATGGCGATGAAAATCCGCCCGGGGTCGCGCGGATCGAGAAGGATCGTGTGCAGGCACATGCCGCCGGCGCCCGGCTGCCAGCGCGGGCCCGAGCCGTGGCCCCGCAAGCCCGGGATCTCCTGCCAGGTCTGCCCGCCGTCGGCTGAGCGGAACAAGGCGGCATCCTCCACGCCAGCGTAGACCGAGTCCGGATCGCTCAGCGAGGGCTCGAGATGCCAGACGCGCTTGAACTCCCACGGATGCGGTGTGCCGTCGTACCACTGGTGCGTTCCGGGAACGCCGTCGTACACGAACTTGTTGCCCACCGGCTCCCACGTCGCACCGCCGTCATTGGAACGTTGGATCACCTGCCCGAACCACCCGCTGGTCTGCGACGCATACAGCCGGTTCGGGTCGGCCGGCGACCCCTTGATGTGATAAATCTCCCACCCCCCAAAATGAGGGCCGCTGATGTCCCACCGCTCGCGCTTGCCGTCCGACGTGAGGATGAACGCGCCCTTGCGCGTGCCTACCAGTACACGTACCTTGCTCATGCCTCGCTCCTTTTCCAGAATTCACTCCACTCCTTCCGGCGTCGCCCTCGCGTGCCGCGCCGGTTGCCGGGCGCCTGCGCCGCTTTTGGCCCGCGAGTGTTGCGCGCCCGCGTTGCCGAATCGCGGCAGCAGAGGAGTTGCATCCCCTTCCTCCCAGCGCCGCCGTACTTCGGCCAGGAACTTCTCCCGGTCTTTCTCCACCCTCTCGATGAAGGCGCAGGTCGCCGCCGTTCGTTCGTGACGCGCGCCCCAAATCAGCAGTTCCAGGAGCACGGGCGCCAGATCAATCCCTTTCTCGGTCAGCAGGTAGCTGATCCTTCGTGCGTCGGATTCCCGCCGCGCCTGGATAATTCCCGCCGCTTCCAGCCTCCGCAGACGGTCTGCCAGAATGTTGGTGGCGATCCCTTCGCCCGATTGCTGGAACTCCTTGAACGTCCGGAAGCCGCGAACCATCAGGTCCCGAATGATCAGCAGCGACCAGCGGTCCCCGAAAATCTCCAGTGACACGCTCACCGGACAGCCGGACCGGCGTCTTGACTTCGCCTTATCAGGCACGTTGGATCGTATCAGAATCACTTGCAGAATGCAAGTAAACTTTCAGGGTCTGAGAGGTCCTCTTCGTAACCAGATTCGAAGCGGGGGGCGAAACGGATTGCCGGCTTGGAAGGGCCGTCGGCGCCGAAACGAGTCAATCGTCGCTTCCCGAAAGAGGTTCCGCCGCACAGTCCTCAGCGCCGGCGCCGAGACGGGAAACGGCGTTTATCGATTGCCGCTTGCTGTGGCGACTTGGTTTTACTGCCGTAACGCAAAACTGAACAGCGCGTTCCCGGCCGCCACGGCCACGTATTGCCTGCCGCCGGCCAGGTACGTCATGGGGCCGGAAGCGACTGCGCCGCCCAGGTTCGCTTTCCACAGCACTGCGCCGGTCCGGGCGTCCAGCGCGTAGAAATAACCCTCGCGGCCGCCGCTGAAAAGCAGATCGGAAGCGGTCGTGAGAATGCCGGCATCGGTCACGTCAGTCATTTTGAATTCCCACTTCCGTTCCCCGGTTCTCGGGTCAATGGCCCGCACCGCCCCGTAGCCTTCGTCCTCTTTCCGGAAATTCTGCGTGGTGCGGCCGAAAGGAATCGGCGATTTCGGAAATCCGCCGCCGTATCTCTGCCCCTCCTTAAATTCCTCGGGCGCCTTTATGTAAATCGAGGAGTAATTGGCCCAGGTAGGGATATAAAACAGCCCGGTGCGCGGGCTGTAGGACGGGTTGTACCAGTTCGTGCCACCCTGGTTGCCGGGATAAATGAGGGTGCCTTCGGTGGTTGGAACTTTCCCGGCGATGCGAATCGGCTTCCCCTTCGAATCGAAGCCGTCCATCCAGTTCACCGTGACGAAGGGCTTTCCCATCAGGAATTCCCCCGTCGCTCGGTCCAGAGCGTAGAAAATGCCATTGCGGTTGGCAAAGAACATCAGCTTGCGCGGCGTTCGGCGGCCGTCTTTGCCCTGCCATTCCATATCCGCCAGCACAGGCACTTGCACGGAATCGTAGTCAAACTCGTCGTGCGGTGAGAATTGATAATACCATTTCAGCTTGCCCGTGTCCGCGTCCAGCGCAACGACGGAATCGGTATAGAGGTTGTCGCCCGGGCGCGGGTCGCCGTTCCAATCCGGCCCGGGATTGCCGACGCCCCAATACGTGAGGTTCAGCTCCGGATCGTAGGATCCGGTCACCCATATGGAACCGCCCCCATGTTGCCAGGAATCCCCTCCCCAGGTCTCGTGACCGGGCTCGCCCGGTCCGGGAATGGTGTAGAAGCGCCAAACTTCTTTGCCGGTGCGAGCGTTGTAGGCGGCGATGAAGCCCCGAATGCCGTACTCGCCGCCGGCGGTGCCTACGATCACCTTGTCTTTCACCACCAGGGGCGCGTGCGCCAGAGCATAGCCCGACTCGGCTCTGGCCACCGTCGTATCCCACAGCGGCTGGCCGTTTTTGGCGTCGATGGCGACCAGATGGGCATCAATAGTACCCATAAACAACGTGTCCCCCAGGATCGCCAGCCCCCGATTGATGCGGCCGCAGCAGGGGCGGGCTTGCGGCGAGGGCGTATACGAATAGGTCCAGAAGATTCTGCCCGTCGCGGCGTCCAGGGCGATTACGTCATTCGGCGCCTGGACGGTGTACATCACGCCATCCACCACCAGGGCCGTGGCCTCGAATTTCTCCAGCGAGCGGGCCTGGTAGATCCATTGCAGTTCGAGGTTCTTCACATTTTCCGGCGTGATCTGGGTGAGCAGGCTGTGGCGCTCTCCCCGTACGCTTCCGGAATAGGTTAGCCAGTTCTGCGGCTCCCGGTCCGCATGCAGGATGCGGTCGAAGGAGACCTGCGCCCAAAGAGAACCCGCGATGGCGGCCAGCAAAAACACGCGTCTGGTCATGGCTTCTCGATTCCTTTCAGAGACACAAGGTAACTGACAAGGTCTTCCATCTCTTGCGCGCTGAGTTTGTCTTTATAGGAAGGCATGGGAGATTTATCGAGAAAAGCGAACTCTCGCAGGCCGGCTTTCGGGAAAGAGAGCAGCCGCTCCTGGGGATCGAAAAGCTGCACGGTGAAAGCGTCCTGATTTAGGAGGCGGCCGGTGATCGCCGAGCCGTCCGCAGTGACCAGCCGCACAAAGCGGTTCTGCGGCAGAATTTCCGAGTCCGGATCGGCCATCGAGCGTTCGAGCTCGGCAATCCGGCGCCGCGCCCCGATGTCGGAAAGGTCTGGACCCAGGCGCGAGCCTTCCCCCTTCACGCGGTGGCAGCTCAGGCAAGCGCCCTTGCCCCGGAAAACGGCCTCACCCCGGATGGGATTCCCCCGGCTGGAAGCCGCATCCGAGGCGGCGTCGGCCAGGAAGCGCAAATAGCCGACGATGCTTCCCGCCTGGAACTCCGAGAGGCTGTGGGGCGGCATTGCCGTACCCGGAATGCCGTTCCGTATGATCTGGATGAGGTCGCTGTCCGTGTTTCCCCGTCGGAATTTGCCGTGGCCGATATCCGTGCCCGGAACCGAAGCCCCCTCGGGGCCGTGACAAACCGCACAATTGGCCAGAAAGAGCCTTCGGCCTTCGTCCACCTCGCCGGGACTGTAGCCGTGTTGGGCGAGCAAAACCCTCACCCCGAAAAGAAGGGCGAATACCGTTACCGCCCGCATATCCCTGCCTTTCTACAGGCGTCTTCGCCTGCGCCTCGTTGCGGATGCGGCCGGGCTGCCGCGGGGGCGGAGGCCGGTAAAGGCGGCGGCGACGCCAATCCGACGCAATCTTTCCCCCGCACCTTGAGAAACGCGGCAGCCTGCCAGTGAACGGCCGGCCCGCTACACCTCATAAGGCGGCGGGGTGAGGCCCTTTACGCGCAGGTACACGTCCGCATAGCCCCGGGTGTGCGCCGTGTGGATGAAGCCGTTGATGACCAGGTCCCGGCCGGTCAACGCCGCCTGCTTGCCCTGGCCGGGGTACGATTTGTCGAGATCGGCCTCGCTCATGCCTCCCAGCACCCCTGCGCACCAATCGAAAGAGTCGGCGAGGAACTTCTTGACTCCCTCTTTGTCCTTCTCCGGGTCCGCCGGCGGTTTCAGAGGCGCCGCCTCGCCTTTGATCCGGCGGAAATAATTGAGATTGGCGCTGGCCAGGTGCACCATCAACGGACCCCAGGCCCGCACGGCCGGGGTCGCCTTGAAGTCGTAGGCGTCGGCGGGCATCGCCTCGGCGATCGCGAGCGCGAATGTTTTCGCCCGGTTCCATCGCCGCACGTATGTATCCACCTCCGGCGTTGCCGCGCGGGCTGGACGCGCCACAACCACCGCCGCGGCGGCCGCCATTGTCTGCACTGCTCTGCGTCGGTTCATGTCCTCCCCCCTGTACTTGGAAGTGAAAGCTTCCACATTTTACCTCCGGGGACCCCGGCGTTTTCGCCCCTGCTTACGTTTTTTCGAAAGCCCAGGTGCGGGCTGCCCGGCCCCCACCCGCCCTCCGGCAGTCCTCCGCCTCCGGTGCCGTTCCGCCGCGGCGCCGCTCCACCACGGTCACGAGCTTCCTGGAACCAGATTGTGGAACACCGATTCCCGCGCCGGAGACACGATGGTCAGGCGAAATTCGGCCGCGACATGGCCGTCCACAATCGCCTGCAAAACCGTATCCCCCGTCCGGGAGCTTGGGGCCCCTGCTTCGATCGTCGTCTCCGCCGTCCCTCTGGGCGGAAGCTCGAAGCGCCATTCGGCCAGATGGATCGTCACTGTGGGTCCGGCCTCAACGCGCAGCTCGACCTCGGCCGCGGCCGGGCCAGTATTGGTGATGCTTACTGGAGCCGGAAAGCGTTTTCCACCCACAGACGCGAACAGCCGGTCGCTGCCGGAAGCGCTTCCATTTACCTTGAGGACAATCGCCATGGCGCCATTATGGCATCCGCCGCGCGATCGCCGGGACCTGCGTCGCCGCCCTCGGCATGCGCCCCTGGGTGGGCCTGACTCCGGCGATTGCCTCCAATTTCCCGTGCTATTTTAGAAAGTTGACATCCGCGGACCCGCATTGCGGAGAAACTCGTAATAAACGGTGACCTTTGCCTGAATATACGGCCGAGCATGCGAGGGCCGGGCTCGACGCCCGTCTTCCCGTTATTGAAACCTGGCTCAATCAGTTTCGGGGATATCAAATCAAGATCGTTATTCCGGAGTTCACCTCCGTGTGCCCGAAAACCGGGCTCCCCGATTTCGGCGTTCTGACTCTTGAGTATGAGCCCGACAAGTTGTGCCTGGAACTGAAGTCGTTCAAGCATTACATCCTGGCCTACCGCAATCTCGGCATCTTTTACGAAAACGTGGTGAACCGGGTGCTGCGCGACGTGGTCCGGGCGGTGCGCCCCGTTTCCGCGACGCTGGTCGGAGAATTTACGCCGCGCGGAGGTCTGCGTTCGACGGTCACCGCCTCATACCGTAGAGGGCGGAAAGCGGGCCGGTGAAGCGCGCCTTGCCCGGGGGTTGAATTTGTGGCATAAAGTGCTTTATGATATGGCGAGTCCCGGTCTGCGCGCAGCCGCCGGGCCGGACGGGCGCCGATGGCGCGATCACATGGAAAAATTTCTCAATGCCGTAAAGCCGGGCAGCCGGGAGGCGAAGCTCGCCGCTGCAATCGATCCCCGCCGGCTGCCCCGCCACATTGCCATTATCATGGATGGAAACGGGCGCTGGGCCCGGCGCCGCGGCCTGCCGCGGGTGGCCGGCCACCGGGCGGGAGTGCGCCCGGTGCGCGAAACCATCGAAAGCTGCGCCCAGCTAGGAATCGGCTGGCTCACGCTCTACGCCTTTTCCACCGAGAACTGGAAACGGCCCAGGGCGGAAGTCGATACCCTGTGGCATTTGCTGCGCCACTCGTTGAGAAAGGAGCTGCCCGAGCTCAAAAGCAACGGCGTCCGGCTTCAGATCATCGGCCGCATCGACTGCCTGCCGGAACCTGTGCAGCGCGACCTGGATGCGGCGATCGTCGAGACGGCGGCCAACAACGGCCTCCGGCTTACCATCGCCTTGAATTACAGCGGGCGCTCCGAGATCGTGGACGCCTTAAACGCGATTCTCGACCGGTGCCGGCGGCACGGGGTCTTTCCCGCCCGGCTCACCGAAGAAAGCATTGAAGCCAATCTGTACACCGCAGGCATGCCCGATCCCGATTTGCTGATCCGCACTTCCGGAGAAATGCGCATCAGCAATTTTTTGCTTTGGCAGGTCGCGTACTCGGAGATCTGGGTCACCGAACGGCTCTGGCCCGATTTCCGGCGGTTGGACCTTCTGCACGCGATCATCGATTATCAGAAACGGGAGCGGCGCTATGGCGGGCTAAGCCAGGCCGAGCCGGTTTCCGAAGAACTGATTTCCGTCAGTGCGGGCGCCCATCCCGGTCCGCCGCCGAGTCCGTGAGACGCGTTCTGACCGCCGCGGTCCTCATCCCCCTTGTGATAGGGCTGATCTTTTGGGGATCCAACCGCAGCGTCCGGCTGGCCTTCGCCTTCCTCGCGTTGCTTTGCCTCAGCGAGTTCTTAAGGCTTGCCTCGCGCTACGGCGCGCAGCCCATGCGGCTGGCCGCTTATTTGAGCGGCGCCTGGGTCGTCGCCGCCGAACCCATCGTTTCGATCGCCGGAGCGTACGGGCCGCTGCCTGCCTTGCTGCTCGATCCGGGCCCGGCGTTTTTTCTGTTCTTGGCGTTATTGCTGCTAGTCTTGGCCATGCTCGGCGGCCGTGAGCTTTCCGCTTCGCTTCCCGGCGCCGCCGCCACGCTCCTAGGCGTTATCTACACTTCAATTCCCTTCCGCATGGCCGCCGATCTGCACGCGCTGAGCCCCCGCTGGCTTTTTTATGTATTAATAATAAACTGGATCGGCGACGCCGCCGCCTATTACGCCGGGCGCGCCGTCGGGCGCCGCAGGCTCGCGCCCCGCGTCAGTCCCGGCAAGACCTGGGAAGGCGCCGCGGCGTCGCTGCTCACGGCCGCGCCTCTGGGAACACTGTATCTGCGGCGGTTCCTGCCTGCCGGCCCCGGGTTGTTGCCGGCGCTGCTCCTGTCGATCGTCGTCAACGCGGCTGCCCAGGTGGGCGACCTCGCTGAGTCTGCGCTCAAGCGCGGCGCCAATGTTAAAGACAGCGGCAGCCTGTTGCCCGGCCATGGCGGCGTCCTCGACCGCTTGGACGGCCTGCTGTTTTCCGTGCCGGTGGTGTGGCTGGCTGCCGGCAGATGAGCCCGCATCCCAGGGCGCTGTTTCCCCAGGCCGCTCTACAATCGGCTGCGCGGCCGCCGGCGCAAACGAGGCGCCGGCTGCTTCATCGGGGCGCCCGGCCGCCGCTGCTCTGCCTTCCTCGCTGACAACTGCGTGCGGAGCAGGGAACGTGCCCTCTGCAAGGCGCCGCTCGCAACGCGGACTTGTTTTCCCGGATCTCCGCTTGTCTGCCGTCCGCCGCGGGCGGCTCCCAACCGTGTTATCCTGAGTGATCGCCGCAGACTTGTCTATGCCGGCCCGGGAGAGTGAAGCGCTCGTTTTGCGCACTTATCCGTTCCGGGAAGCGGACCTGATTGTTAGTTTCATCGCGCGCGATCAGGGAAAGCTGCGGGGCGTGGCGCGCAGCGCGCGGCGGCTCAAGAACCGCTTCGGCGCCGGGCTGGAGCGGCTTGCGCACGTCCGGATGTTTTATTTCCAGCGCGAAAACCGCGACCTTGTCAACCTGGATAGTTGCGAACTCATTGAGTCCCAGTTCGGCGTCGCGGCTGACTATGCGCTGGGCGTGGCGCTGGATTTTCTGGCGGAAGTTTCCGAGCAGTTGCTGCCGGAGCACGAGCCAAACGACCGCTATTTCCGGCTTCTGCTGCTTGTCCTCGATCATATCAGGACCTGCGGCCAGAGCGGCATGTGGGCGGCGCTCACCTACTTCAGCCTGTGGGCGGTGAAGCTCGGCGGCTGGCTGCCGGATCTGTCGGCGTGTGTTCTGTGCGGGACAGAAACGCCGCCCGCCGCGCCCGCATTTTTTGCGCGCAGCGTGCCGGGCCTCACGTGCGAGTCTTGCCGGCCGCCGAACGCCTGGGCTTTGCGCGCAGAGTCGCGCGCGGCCGCTGCTGATATGTTGCGCGTTTCCTTGCGCAAGCTCAGCTACAGCGCCGGCCGCTCCACCTGGGCGGACTTGCGGCAATTTCTGCTCCAGCGGCTGGAAGAACAGTTGGAAAGGAAACTGGTTACCGCGCCGTTGCTGGCCGGGCTGTGAGAAGCGCTTTGCGCCGCCCGCCCACGGGGCTGGAACCTTTGCATGCGAACCTTTCAGGATATTGTTTTTGATCTGAAGCGGTACTGGGCCCGCCAGGGGTGCCTCATCCAGGAGCCCTATGACGTGGAAGTAGGCGCCGGCACCATGTCCCCGGAAACTTTCCTGCGCGTGCTCGGTCCCGCTCCTTACAGCGTCGCCTACGTCCAGCCCAGCCGCCGGCCCGCCGACGGCCGCTACGGCGAGAATCCCAACCGCCTCTACAAGCACATGCAGCTTCAGGTGATTCTGAAGCCCGCGCCGGCGGACGTGATCGAGCTCTACATGAAAAGCCTCGAGGCGATCGGCATCGACCTGCGCCGCCACGACTTCAAGCTGGAGGAAGACAACTGGGAAGCGCCCACGCTCGGCGCCTGGGGCATCGGCTGGCAAGTCATGCTCGATGGGCTCGAAATTACCCAGTTTACGTACTTTCAGCAGTGCGGCGGCATCGACCTGGACGTGATCCCAGTCGAGCTGACCTATGGCCTCGAGCGCCTGGCCGCCTTCATCCAGGACGCGGACAGCGTCTATGACATTCGCTGGAACGAGCGCTGGACCTATCGGGACGTGCGCTTCCAGGAAGAGCTGCAATTCTCCGTCTACAATTTCGAGAAAGCCGATGTCGGCTCGCTCTGGAAGGCCTTTGATCTGTACGAGGCCGAATCCAAACGTCTTGTCGATGAGTATCGGCAGTTGCGCGGCTGCGATTCGGAAGAGGCCGCCCGCCGCTTCCCGCTCCTGGCGGCCTATGACGGCGTTCTGAAATGTTCCCACCTGTTTAACCTGCTGGACGCCCGCGGGGCGATCAGCGTCACCGAGCGCGTCGCGGTCATCGGCCGCGTCCGCGCCCTGGCCGTGGGAGTCGCCCAGGCCTGGGTGCGCCAGCACGAGCGCGCCCGGCAGCCGGCCAGCCAGGAGGCCGCCCTGCCATGAGGGCCCAGGATTTCCTGCTGGAAATCGGGGTCGAGGAAATTCCCGATTGGATGATCGCCGGCGCGCTGGCGGACCTCCGGCGTCTCTTCCTCGGCGTGCTCGAGAAATCCCAGCTTCACCAGGGGGTGGAAATCAGCACCCACGCTACGCCCCGCCGGCTGGTGCTGTTCGCAAAACAGGTGCCGGAGAAGCAGCCGGACAGCAAAGAGATCGTGACCGGGCCCCCCGCCTCCGCTCCGGAGCAGGCGGTCGCCGGCTTCGCCCGGAAAATGGGAGCGGAAATCGGGCAATTGAAAAAAATCTCTACCGGCAAAGGGGAGTATTACAGCTACACACGCCGGCTCAAAGGCCGCCGCGCCGTGGACCTCCTCGGCGAAGCGCTGCCCGCGGTGATTCTCGGTATTTCCTGGCCCAAGAGCATGACTTGGACCGGCAAGTCCGGCCCGCGCTTCATCCGGCCCATCCGCTGGCTTCTCGCCCTCTACGGCGGCCGGGTCGTTCCCTTCGAACTGGGCGGCGTGCGGTCCGATCGCTATACCTATGGGCACCGGCGGCTGGCGGTGGAGCGGCGCATCCGGGCCGCGGATTTCGGCAGCTTTCGCGAAGGCTTGCGGAAAAATTACGTGCTGCTCGATGCCGCCGAGCGGCGGCAAAGCATCCAACAGGGAGTCCGCCGGCTTCTGGGCGGAGAACAGAATGGCCTCCGCCTGCGCCCGAATGAAAAGCTGCTGGAGACGCTCGTCAACCTGACCGAGTGGCCGGCGCCCATTCTGGGCGGCTTCGACCCCGAGTTTCTCTCCCTTCCCGAGGAGGTGCTCGTCACCGTGATGCAGCACCACCAGAAATACTTTTCTGTCGAAGACTCCCAGCGCAGGCTGGCTCCGCACTTCATCGCGGTGATGAACCTCGACGCCGACCCGCAAGGCTTCATCCGGCACGGCCATGAGCGGGTCCTGCGCGCCCGCTTTAACGACGCGCGCTTTTTCTGGGAGACCGACCAGAAAAAGCCGCTCCGCGACCGCCTGGAAGATCTCAAGCACGTCACGTTCTATAAGGACTGGACCTACTGGGATAAAACGGAGCGTAACCGCAATCTGCTCGTGAATGTCTTCGGCGGCGGCGAACTCGCGCTGCGGGCGAATCAACTGGCGAAATGCGATCTCACCACCGAGCTGGTCAAGGAGTTCACCGAACTGCAAGGAATCGTCGGCGGTCTTTACGCCCGCGCGCAGGGCGAGCCGGAGGAGGTGGCGCTGGCCATTTACGATCATTATCAGCCTGTCCCGCGCACCGAAACGGGTCGCGTCGTGGCGCTCGCGGACCGCGTCGAGACTTTGCAGAGTTTCTTCGGCATCGGCTTGATGCCGACGGGATCGAAAGACCCTTTCGCGCTGCGCCGGACGGCTCTGAGCGTGGTCCGCATTTTAGTCGAGGGCCGGCGCCAGGACAGGTTAAGCAGGCTGTTCGAACCCCCCGAGTGGCGCGAGTTTATCCTGGACCGCGCGCGCTACTATTTCCGCGAAATGCGCGGTTATCGCTATGACGAAGTCAACGCGGTGCTTGCCGCGGGCAGCGAAAACCTCGCCGACGCAGCCGGCCGCCTGGAAGCCCTGCATCAGGTTCGTCCCACGGAAAACTTCGAGCCGCTTGCGACCAGCTTCAAGCGCATCAAGAATATTTTGATCCAGGCCGGCGGCATGGAGTGCTTTGGCTCCTCTTTCGACCCTGCTTCGCTCGAGCCCGGCCCCGAACAGGAGCTCTACGCCGGCTTTCAGCGCGTCGCGCCCGAAGTCAGAGGCCTGAAGAACGAACGCCGCTACCTGGAAGCGCTCATCGCGATCGCTTCGCTTCGGCCCAAAGTGGATCTGTTCTTCGACAAGGTCCTTGTTAACGCTCCGGACGAGAGAATCCGGGCCAACCGTCTCAATTTCCTGGCGCAGTTGTTGCGCGAGTTTTCTACTATCGCCGATTTTTCGGAAATCGTAATCTCAGGAGAACAACATTCATGACCAAACATGTTTATTCTTTCGGCGGCGGCTCCGCCGATGGCGACGGGAAGATGAAAGATGTGCTCGGCGGCAAGGGCGCCGGCCTCGCTGAGATGAGCCGGGCCAACCTGCCCGTGCCCCCGGGATTCACCATCTCCACGGATGTTTGCAACCTCTACTTCGCCAGCGGGAACCGCGTTCCCGAGGAAATCGAGCGCGAAATGAGCCAGGCGCTCGAAAAGCTGGAACAGCAAATGGGGCAGCGGCTCGGCGACCCTGAAAATCCCTTGCTCGTGAGCGTCCGCTCCGGCGCGAAGTTCTCCATGCCCGGCATGATGGACACGATCCTGAATCTGGGGCTCAATGACCAGACCGTCGAAAGCCTCGCCCGAAAAAGCGGCAACCCTCGGTTCGCCTACGACTGCTACCGCCGCTTTATCCAGATGTTCGGCAACGTGGTTCTCGAAATTGGCAAGGACGAGTTCGAGCACATCTTCGAAGGCCGTAAGAAGAAGGTCAAGGCCAGGTACGATACCGACCTTACCGCCGAGGATTTGAAGGCCGTGATCGCCGATTACAAGAAGCTGGTGCTGAAGAAGACCGGCAAGCCGTTTCCCCAGGATGCGCGCCAGCAGCTCGCCATGGCGCGCGACGCCGTTTTCCGGTCGTGGAATAATCCCCGCGCTATTCACTATCGCAAGATGAACAACATTCCCGACGACCTGGGCACTGCGGTCAATGTGCAGGCCATGGTCTTCGGAAACCTCGGAGATACTTCGGCCACCGGCGTCGGTTTCACGCGCAATCCGGCCACGGGGGCCAAGGAATTCTACGGCGAGTTTCTGATTAATGCCCAAGGCGAAGACGTGGTGGCCGGCATCCGGACTCCGAAGCCGATCTCGGAATTGCAGCAAATCATGCCGGAGGTCTACGAGCAGTTGCGTACGATTACTTCCAACCTGGAACAGCATTACCGGGACGTGCAGGACTTCGAGTTCACGATCCAGGATAAGAAGCTCTACATGCTGCAAACCCGCAACGGCAAGCGCACCGGGCCCGCCGCCGTGCGCATCGCGGTCGATATGGTTGAAGAGGGCCTGATCGATAAGCGCGAGGCCGTGCTGCGCGTCGATCCCATGCAGTTGGATCAACTGCTGCATCCCGTGCTCGAGGAGAAATCGCGCAAATCCCTCCAACTGCTTGCCAAAGGCTTGAACGCCTCCCCGGGCGCTGCCGTCGGGACCATCGTCTTCACGGCAGACGAGGCGGTGGAAAAGGCGAAAAAAGGGCCCGTGGTGCTGGTGCGCGCCGAGACCGTGCCCGATGACATTCACGGCATGGAAGTGGCCAAAGGCATCCTCACCTCGCGTGGCGGCATGACCAGCCACGCCGCGGTGGTCGCCCGGGGAATGGGCGCGCCCTGCGTCGCCGGCGCGGGCGCGATCGAGGTGGATGAGGCCAGGAAGCAGATGCGCGTGAACGTGAACGGCAAGGTTGTCACGCTCCGGGAAGGCGACTGGATCTCCCTCGACGGCTCTACCGGAGAAGTCTACGCCGGGCAGGCCAAAACGCAGGACCCTGACTTGACCAGCGGGCATCTGGCAAAGTTCATGTCCTGGGTGGATGAATTCCGCAAGGCCGGCGTCCGCGCCAACGCCGATATTCCCCGTGACGCCAAAGTGGCCCGCCAGTTCGGCGCCGAAGGCATCGGCCTTTGCCGCACCGAGCACATGTTCTTTGCGGAAGACCGTATTCCTCATATGCAGGCCATGATTCTGGCCCGCACCGAGAAGGACCGCCGCAAGGCCCTGGCCAGGCTGCTTCCCATGCAGCGCAAGGATTTCGCCGGCCTGTTCGAGGCCATGGACGGGTTTCCCGTCGTTATTCGCACCCTCGACCCGCCCCTGCATGAGTTTCTCCCCAAGCGCGAGCAGCTTATGGTGGATATCGCTGTGCTCCCCAAGGCCGATGCCAAAACCAGGAAAGAAATCGCCTCCCGTTATGCGCGTTTCGGCGCGGCGGCGGGCAACTTGAAAAAAGTCCTTCCTGAGCTGCTCCAGCGCGTAGAAGAGCTGCACGAGTTCAACCCCATGCTGGGGCATCGCGGCTGCCGCCTCGGCATCTCCTATCCGGAAATAACGGAAATGCAGGCGCGGGCGATTTTTGAAGCGGCCGTGCAGGTGGCTAAGAAGGGCGTGAAGGTGATTCCCGAGGTGATGATTCCGCTGGTCGGCAACGTGAAGGAGCTCGAGAATCAGAAGCAGATCGTGGTTCAGGTGGCCAACGAGGTGTTCGAAAAGGCCGGCCAGAGCGTTCCTTACATGGTCGGCACTATGATTGAAGTGCCCCGCGCCGCCATTACGGCGGACAAAATCGCCAAAGAAGCCGAATTCTTCAGCTTCGGCACCAACGACCTCACCCAGACTACATTCGGCTTCTCCCGCGACGATTCGGGTAAGTTCCTCAAGGTCTACCAGGACAAGAAAATTTTTAAGGACGATCCTTTCGCCGTGCTCGATCAGGAGGGCGTCGGCGCCTTGATCCATTCGGCCGTGGAACTGGGCCGCAAGACGCGGCCCAACCTCGAAGTCGGCATTTGCGGCGAGCATGGCGGGGAGCCCAGTTCGGTCGCCTTCTGCGTGCGGATCGGCATGGATTACGTGAGCTGCTCGCCGTACCGGGTCCCCATCGCGCGCCTCGCGGCGGCCCAGGCGGCCCTCTCCACCACGAAAGAAGAAGCGATGCGGACGGCCTGACCACGGCCTCGCCCTCCGCGGGGAGCGCCCATCGTCTCGCGGCGCTCCCATGAGTTGCGGGCGGTGATGCGTGCCCGGCAAGAACGCCCGCGGGATCAGGCGTATTCGCGGCCCCACTGTCTTTCCGTGCGTTCGGGATAGCCGGCGTCTAGGTTTACCTCGAGCGCCGGCGAGGGATCCGCGCTTTTGGGGAGAGCCTCCAACCGGAAGCAGGAAAATAGAAGGGTGGATACGGGCTCCACTCTCCAGGCCCATAGCTAGTTGTGATCCGCTGCGCCGCCTTACCCCGGAGCCTTTCCCTGCGCCATCCCCTTGCCCTCGACTACGGTGACGGTTTGATTCGCGGCTGCGCGGAAACGATCGACCACGCCGCTGGGCCACCGCACCTCAATTTCCGCGGCGGCCGCCTTGCCGAGTCCGAAATGAACGCGGAAATCGCTTTGAGAAATGTAGCTGCCGCCGCTGCGGACCTCGTCCATCTGGCGGTGGCCATCCGGGGTCGTGCAGTAAATCCGCGCTCCGATGCCGGAACGATTCGATTTCACGCCGGCCGCCTTCACCTTAAGCCAGTTGTTCTTTGTGCCCTGATCGCACCGCAGCAGTTGCGGGAGGTCGTTAATGCAATTCACTAATACGTCGATGTCGCCGTCGTTGTCGAAGTCGCCGAAGGCGCAGCCGCGCCCCGGCGCCTGCTCCAGAATTCCAGGCCCGCCCTCGGCAGACACATCGGCGAACTTGCCGTTGCCCAGATTCCGGTAGAGGATCTTGCGCTCCCGGTATCCGGATTCGCTGTCCGTCTCGCCGACCTCGGGATAGACATGGCCGTTGCAGATAAAAATGTCGGGCCACCCGTCGTTGTCGAAATCCACGAAGCCCACGCCCCAGCCCAGAAAGCGCGTGTTCTTGCCGAGGCCCGCCTGGAACGTCTCATCCTCAAAGACCATTTTCCCCGAGTTTCGATAGAGGCTTGAAGTGTCGCCCGCAAAATTTGTCTTCACAATGTCAAGATTGCCGTCGCAATCGTAATCGATCGCGGAAACGCCCATGCCCGCCTGCGGCTTGCCGTCAGGGCTGTAGGCCACGCCGGCCTCGATGGCGATATCGGTGAACGTGCCGTCGTGGTTGTTCTTGTAGAGCGCTGCGGAGGTGGAGTCGTTGGCGACGTAGATGTCGGGCCAGCCGTCATTGTCGAAATCGGCTGCCAGCACGCCGAGGCCGTAAGTCCCCGGCGTTTTCAGAATGCCGGCCTTCTCGGAAACATCACGGAACACGCCGGCGCCGTTGTTGTGGTAGAGGATGTTCTTGCCGCCGGCCAGGCCGGGCGGCCCGCAAGCCACCACGAGGCCTTTGTAAAGGCAGGGGACCGACTCCGGCAGCGGCGCGGTCTTCACATCGAAGTCTATGTAATTGGCCACGAACAGGTCAAGGTAGCCGTCTTTGTCGTAATCCAGGAATGCGCAGCCGGTGTTCCAGCGGCGTTTTCCGTTGCCTGGGTTGGTGGTCACGCCCGCCTTCGGCGCCATGTCGGTAAATGTGCCGTCGCCGTTGTTATGCCAAAGGGCGCAATCACCCCAATAGGTGACGAACAGGTCGTCCCAGCCATCATTGTCGTAGTCGCCCGCGCAGACGCCCTGGCCCCAGCCTGAGCGTGCGACACCCGCTGTAAGAGTCACGTCGGTGAACGTCCCGTCGCGGTTGTTCTTGTAAAGACGGCTCACCGGCGCCTGGCCCGGCGGCCATTTCGCCTCGAAGCGCGTGCCATTCACCAGGAAAATGTCCAGCCAGCCGTCGTTATCGTAATCGAAAAACGCACAGCCGCAGCCGGTCGTCTCCAGTAGATATTTGTTTTTGTGCTCGCTGCCGAAAATCGTTTTCGCGCGCAAACCCGCCTCGCGCGCTACGTTGACGAACTGGACGCCGAGCGGAAGACCGGCGGTCAACTGGTCGAAGGAGAAAACAGGAACTGCGGCGCACAACGAGCGGATGAAGCTGCGGCGGGAGATCGATTGCCGGCCCAAAGACGTGCGACGCATGAGGTTGCGGCTACTGCTTCTTCTGAAGCATTTTACCCAGTTCCGCTTCCTTCTTCTCCTTGGCGCGAGCGCCCTGCGCGAAGGCCTGCCGGCTTCCTTCCACGTCGCCCTTCTGCCGCAACACCTGCGCGAGCGTGTTATACGGGCCGGGATTAGAGGGGTCGAGGCGGATCGCTGTCCGCAGCGCCGACTCCGCGCCTTCAATCTCGCCCTTCTGTTTCAGCGCCGTGCCCAGCATGAAATACGCTTCCGCGTAATCCGGGCGGATCGCGATCGCGGCCTGCATCTCTCTGGCCGCTTCACTGAAATCTCCGCTTTGCCAGTGGATAATGCCGAGCGTGTAGTGCGCCTCCGGCAGGCTTGGGTCGAGCGCGAGCGTGCGCGCCAGCTCGGCTTTGGCTCCGTCGAGGTCATCCTTTTGTTTCAGCGCCACCGCGAGATCGTAGTGCGCGATCGCCAGGTTCGGCTCGCGCCGGATGACCTCGCGGAATTCCGCTTCGGCCAGGTTCAGCTCGGCCTTCTGCAAATGGGCAAATCCGATATTGATGCGTGCCATGTTATTGGAGGGATCGGCCTTTAGAATCTTCTGAAACTCCGCGACGCCCTGCTCGGCGTGGCCGCTATTAACCAGCATGACCCCCAGATTATTGCGTGCATCCAGATTGGCTGGATCCAGGGTGGCGGCGCGCTTGTACGCTTCGATCGCCCCGGACGCGTCGCCGGTATTCTGCCGCGCCAGCCCAAGCTGATTCCAGGCTTCCGCATTCCCGGCATTGATCTCCGTCGCCGCCTGCAATTGCCGCAGCGCCTCCGCAAACTGCGAGGTTTCATTGAGAGCGTGGCCGAGATGAAATCGGTAATCAAAATTGCGCGGTTCCAAGGCCACCGCGGTTTGCAGATGCGGGATGCTGCGTTCGGCCTCCTGCCGGAGCCAGTAGGCGACGCCGAGATGGTAGTGGGCCGCCGCCAGCCGGGGATCGAGCTCGACGGCCCGCTCAAACCGCTCGATGGCCTCCTCGGGCCGATGGAGCACTTCGAGAAGGAAGCCAATTTCATCCTGAATGCGGGCGGATTGGGGAGCGAGAGCGGCCGCTTTTTCCCACGCCTCCAGCGCTCCGGCCGCATCGCCGCGCGACTTCAGCTCGAGGGCGCGCGCCTCCAGTTGCTTCAGGGTTCCCTGCCCGCAGACCGGCGGCGCGAAACTGGCGACCAAAAGCCACCACCGCACAAAGCGAAGTCTGCTGGAACAGCCCATAACCGGGTTGCTCATAGTGTTGCATTTTTTTCGGGCGGCTTCCGGGTTGCGGCCGCGCTCCAGGCCGGCGCGGCTCGCGTTTTTAGGCCTTCTGTTGGCGCGCCTGGTTAGAAATTTACACGCAACCCGAATTGCCACTTGCGCATCTGGGAGAGCGTCGCGATCGAAAAAATCTGTCCCGCGGTCGGAGAATCCACTGTGGCTGTAGGCTGCCCCAGATTCACGTGATTAAATGCATTGAACAATTCGGCGCGGAACTGGGCGTTTACCCTCTCCGTGATGGGCAAAACCTTCGTGAGACTGGCATCGGCGTTGAAGAGACGCGGCCCAAAAAACGAATTCCGCGCCACGTTGCCGAACGTTCCCGGCTGCGGACGGCTCCAGGGCCCGCGCGTGCAGCCGTTGGCGTTCAGTTCGGGCGTCGCCGTCGCCGTCGCCAGGCACCCTCCGCCGCCCGTTCCCGGCGTCGCCGTGGCGAACCAGCCACTCGCACTGGGGCTCGGTACGCTGGCGCTGCCCACTAGGTTCGGGCGGCAGGGACCGGTATCCTCATCCTTCCCGCAGTCCGCATAGGATGGCGTGAAAGGCGCGCCTGACTCCCATAGCCAGATCCCCGACAGTTGCCAGCCGGCGGCCAGGTAATTCAGGCCCCGCGAACTCTTGTTCAAGAACTTCTTATCTTTGCCGAAGGGCAGCTCGTAGACATGGTGCAGGTTGAACACGAATCGGCGGACTTGGTCCTCTCGGCCGTAATCGATGTTGTGGCTCCAGAAAAAGTAATCGTTCGCAAAATCGAACGCGCTCGCCCAAGTAAAATTCCCCTGAAACATCAGGCCGTTCGAGAACCGTTTTTCGCCGCGAACCTGGAGTGAATTGAACTTCACGCTCGCATCGTCGGCGAAGTACTTGATCGATTGCGTCCAGCCGAACTTCTGGAAAAATAACCGGCGCTGGTTCGTGGTCAGCGCCCCGAAGCCGGCGATAGTCGGCTGGTTGATGTTGTAATTGGTGCCGCCGGCAGTCACATGATAGCCGTGGTTGCCGACGTAGCCGGCCGACAGCACGATCGTGGGCGTGATCTGGCGCTCCACGGTGAAGTTCCAGGCGTCCACCACTGGCAGGCGCATCGTGTTGCTGCTGGTGAGAGGCAGAACATTCGGGTTGATCCCATTCGGCAGCAGCGGGTTTCCCGTCTTGCCTTTCGGCTGCGAGGCCAGAATCGTGTTGGGATCGAGTGCCGGCGGGCCTTGCGAAAGCGTGAATACGGGAAGCCACGGATTGGAAGGATTCAGCGACTGGTTCGCCAGCACCGGCACGTTTTGGGTCACATTGTGGCCGAAGGATACGCCAAACACGCCCACGTCGTACGACCGCCCATACCCGGTCCGGATCACGGTCTTGGGGCCCGCCTGATAGGCGATGCCTAACCTTGGCGCAAAGTGGGTGAGCGCAGTATTCACGTTCCCGTTCAGGCCGATGCCGTTCTCGCCGGTGATCAGAACCTCTCCCGTGGCCAGGTTCTGAAAGCCGCCCTTGTCCTTGCCGTTCACATACTGCGGGAAGTAAATCTCCCACCGCAGGCCGTAGTTGATCGTCAGCTTCCGGGTGACGCGCCAGGTGTCCTGGACATAGGAAAACAGACGGTGCTGCCGCTCGGCCGCGTCCGTCGAATTGCTCACATAGCGGGTGAAGGACTGCACATCCCCGAGCAGGAACGAAGCAAGCGAAAGGCCGCCTCCGTTCGGCCCTTCGGTCGTGGTTGGGTCAAATGTCAGTTCGCCGGCCCGGTGCGAGTCGCTCGGCACGCGCAGGTTCTGCTGAAAACGCAAGTCGAGGCCGAACTTCAGAGCATGGTTCCCGAAGTTGTGCGTCATGTTGCCCACCCACTGAAACTCGTTTTCCTGCTCGTTCAGCGGGCAGTTGCACGAGTTAACGCCGAGCGCGTATCCGAATTGAAAGCCGCCCGTGCCGTTCAGATTGAAACGAGGCATGCCCGAGGTGTAGTAGTTGTCCAGGTTCAAACCCGGAATCCCGGCGTCTTTGGCCGGAGACGTGCCTAGCCCGTTGGGGTTTACGAAAACGCGATAGCGGAAGAAACCGAAACGGAAGTCCGCCAGCCAGTCCGGGCGGATGATGTAATCAGCGCCATAAGACAGGCTTTGGTCGCGGAGCGAGGCCGCGCCGGCGAACGCTGTGGTGCTGAAGTTCGGCCCGCCGGCCTCGAATCCGAATGCCCCGGGTACTGTCTGGTTGACTTCCAGGAAGCTGTAGCGGCCGAACATATGCAGCTTCTCGGTCTGATAGCGGTCTAGCCGGACGTCAAAGCCATCCCAATTGACAATGCCGCTTCCCGAGGCGGCATAGTTGGGGGCCGCCCCGGTGGCGCCCGAGACGTTCGGCAGCGGGATGAACTTGAGCAGGGCTTGGGATTGTGGGGAGAGCAGGTTGGACGGGATCACGGCCCCGGGGAATTGCTGCCGCTGCGCGGGGACGACATTGCAATCCGAGCCGTTGCAGGGATTCCAGATGGGTACCCCAAGATCGCTTAAGTCTCCAGCCCGTTCCGCAGCCGTGGGCACCCGCGTCAGCAGCGAGCCGCCGTTCTTCTGGCGCGTTCCCTGATAATCACCGAAGAAGAAAGTCTTGTCTTTCTGAATCGGCCCCCCCAGCGAGCCCCCAAACTGGTTCCACAGGCTTGGAGGGATGAACTGGCTGTTCGTGCCGGGAATGGGCCGGGCCTGCGCGAACGGATCGCGCGCCGCGCCATGCTGATCGCGCCGGTATTCGAAGGCGCTGCCGTGAAAATCGTTGCTCCCCGACTTCGTCTGGGCGGAGATCACCGCTTGACTTGCTTGCCCGAATTCTGCGTCGTAAGCGGTGGTGGTTATCTTCAGCTCCGAGACCGAATCCAAATTCGGAGTGATGACCGGCTCGCCCAAAACGGACTCCCGGTTGTCCGTGCCGTCCAGCAGGAAGGCGATGCCGCCCCAGTACTGCCCGCCGATTCTGGGCCGGTAGATGTCTTGCGGCTGCTCGCTGGCCGCCGTGGTGCCGGTCGCCTGCACGCCGGGAACCAGGAAGTACAACCGGCTCATGTCGCGCGAGAACACCGGCAGTTCGGTCAGCGACTTTTGCGTCATCGTGTCGGCAACGTCGCTCCGCTCGGTTTTCAGCAGCGGAACTTCGCCCGTGACATTGACGACTTCGCCGACCGCGCCGACAGTCAGCCGCGCGTTCACCTGTACAACGGCGTCCACGCTGACGTTCACATTCTGCTGGACGAAAGTCTGAAAACCGGAAGCCTCGACCTGCACCTCGTACACGCCCACGATCAAATGGGTCTGGCTGTAGTTTCCGGTTTCATTTGTGGTGGTAGTGTACGCCACGCCTTTGCCGACATCGCGGATCGTCACCTTGGCATTGGGAACAGCGGCATTCGAAGGGTCGCTGACTGTCCCCACAATGCTTCCATAGACGGCCTGCCCGAATGACGTGACAGGTGTGTACAAAAATAGAAACCCTAAGGCCAGGGGGCGCCAAATGTTCACAGGTCCCTCCTTCACCAAAGGAATTTATTCGAAATGCCCGTAGTATACACCTGCGAGCCCCGGTTGCAAGCGGATTTTTAAAGCAATGCCGAAGCCTTTTTTTTGCCTTCGGATCGTATTTCCGTGGCCGAAACGGGCCCGCCGCCTCCGCAAAGCGGATTTTCTCGTTTCGGCTTGCCGGAACCCGCGGCATCACGCCGCCTTCTCCGTTAGCGTTCGCCACTCCAGAAGGCGGACGGATCGGGCTTCGTCTTGGGTCGTTGCTGGAATTAGCTGGCACGAGTGCCGGGAAGGCGCTCGATTTTCAGTTCGGCTATCGGGTCCCGGGCCTCCGGCAAGCTGCGGCGCGCGGCCAGCCTCAGGCCACGCGCTCGATCCGGACCTGCCGGATTACCACATCCTTCAGCGGCCGGTCCTGGCGATTTCGCGGCGTTTCGGAGATCTTCCTCACGACTTCGTAGCCCGAAACGACCTCCCCGAAAACGGTATGCCGGTCGTCGAGGTGCGGCGTGGGCGCCACGGTGATAAAAAACTGGCTGCCGTTCGTATTCGGGCCAGCGTTCGCCATGGACAGAATGCCCGGCTTGTTGTGGCGCAATTTGGGATGAAACTCATCATCGAAGCGGTAGCCCGGGCCGCCGCGGCCCGATCCCTCCGGACACCCTCCTTGGATCATAAAGCCCGGAATGACCCTGTGAAAAATCAGCCCGTCGTAAAACGGCTTGCCTTGGGGCCCTTTGCGCCCTTCGGCGAGAGCCACAAAGTTCTCCACCGTATTGGGAACCATCTCGGCGAACAAGCGGCAACTGAAATCCCCCTCGCTCGTCGAAAAATGAGCATAGATGCCTGGGTCCGGCATTGTCGGAAACATCCCTCCAACGCCAGCGTACCATGCCGGGCTCCGTCTCCGGACGTCCTGCCTGGCGCCGCCGGCGATCTTCGGCAGGTAATTATTCAGGACACAGCCGCTGTCCCCACAGTCAGCCTTCCGCGCGATAAGCCCTCTCATTCCTCCATCCGCGGCCCGCCGGCCCCTGTTCTGCTAGAATACGCCCTTCATGTCGGCCGGGGCGGCTCCTTCCAGCAAGCGAACATTCTGGTTGCAATGGCTGTTGCTTTTCGCGATTTATGCTGCGGTCCAGTGGCTGCTGCCGCGCCCGGCGGCCGTCAAGCCGGAAGGCTGGCGCCTGCTGGGCATCTTCCTGGCGACTGTCGCCGGCTTGATGCTCCACCCGCTGCCGGGCGGAGCTATCGTGCTCATCGGGGTCACTGCCGCCGCGCTCAGCGGAGCGCTGCCGATGGCTCAGGCGCTGGGCGGTTATGCCAATCCGAGCGTCTGGCTGGTGCTGGCGGCCTTTTTTGTTTCGCGAGCCCTCATCAAAACCGGCCTGGCGCGCCGCATTGCGCTCTTGTTTGTTCGGGCATTTGGAAAAAGCTCGCTGGGCGTTTCGTATTCCCTCATCCTGACCGACGTGACCCTCGCCTCCTCGATTCCTTCCAACGCGGCCCGCGCCGGCGGCGTCGTCCTTCCGATTCTGCGCAGCCTTACCGAAATCTACGGGTCCGAGCCGGGCCCCACCGCCGCGCTGCTCGGCACGTTCCTGTTCACTGCCGTGTACCAGGGAGAATGTATTGCTGCGGCCATGTTCTATACCGGACAGGCGAGCAACCCGCTGGCGGCGAACTTCGCCCAAAAAGTGGCGGGAGTCCCCGTTACCTGGGCGAGTTGGTTCGTGGCGGGAATCGTGCCGGGAGTCATTTGTGTCCTGCTCGTACCCTGGATCATTCTCCGCCTGCTCAATCCCAGGATCCGCCATACGCCCGAGGCGGCCAAGTTCGCCCGCCGCGAGCTCGAGCTGATGGGGCCGCCCGGCCGCGCCCAAAAAATCGTGCTGGCCGTGTTCGTCAGCATCTGCGGCCTGTGGCTGACCAGCAGCCGGACCCGCCTGGATATTACAGCCGTCGCCTTGGTCGGCGCTTGCGGCCTTTTCCTCACCGGCGTGCTCACCTGGGAAGACGCTATCTCCGAGCGCGCGGCTTGGGACGTGTTCATCT
This sequence comes from Bryobacterales bacterium, assembly GCA_035652135.1. GTDB lineage: Bacteria > Acidobacteriota > Terriglobia > Bryobacterales > JACQDG01 > DASREK01. Next base: position 26,266 of record DASREK010000235.1, read on the forward strand.
GGTATGGGGGATTGGTCCGCCTCGGCGAGGCGTTGAATGACTTCGGCGTTACGACTGCTCTCGCCAAAGGCATCGGGGCCTATTTCAGCGGCCTGGGCTGGGTGTCTTTGCTCGCCGTGACGCTCCTGATTTACTTTTACGCCCACTACGCCTTCGCTTCGATTACGGCTCATATCCTTTCCATGTTCCCGCCATTTCTGGCGCTCCTGCTGCTCCGGGGAGCCCCGGCGGGGCTCGTAGTTTACGCCTTCGCCTGCCTGGCCAACCTCTCCGCCGGCCTCACTCACTACGGCACTACGCCGAGCCCGATGTTTTTCGCCCACGGCTACGTCAGCTTCCGTGATTGGTGGCGGGTGGGGTTCTTGGTGTCCCTGGTGAACATTGCTGTTTGGTGCTCGGCTGGCTTTTTGTGGTGGAAGGTTTTGGGTATCTGGTAAGCCGGCCCGCTCGCCAAGCTGTTCCCAGACTTCCCCGGAATCTCCCGCCACATC
>DASREK010000236.1:0-5936 GCA_035652135.1 Bryobacterales bacterium
CCCGCCGTATTCACCGCGGCCGACGGCCGGTGCAATCTACATGCGGCTGCGGCTATAGCCCTGCCCCTCCCGGCGGTCTATTTCGCGGGCGTTGAGGGCGAGCCCGGGTGCTCCTTGGAATTCCTTTCCGCGGAGCCCGAGCTTCCGCTCGTCTGCGGGAGGAAGGCGGCCCTACATCACTTCGGGCGTCTCAATTCCGAGAATGCTTAGAACGTAGGCAAGCTGATCGGCAAAGAATTGGGTCATCCACAGCAGGAAGGTGCGCTTTTCGCGATCCGTTTCGCTGAGGATGTGGTGCTGATGATAAAAATTATTGAACGCCTGCGCGAGTTGAAAGGCGTAACGCGCCACGTGCGCGGGCTCGCCGGCATCCACCGCTTTTTCGACTACCGCGTCGGCCTGCGAGGCGCCAAGCAGCACCTGCCAGAAGTCTTCGCTCTGCAACTGCCGGGTGAACGCCTCATCTTGGAGTTCCGCCGAAAAGTCGGGCAGGGTCTCGCCGCGCTCGCGGAGTTTGTTGAGGATATTTCGCGCACGCACCCCCGCGTATTGCACATACGGGCCGGTTTCGCCTTCAAAGCTGAGCGCCTCCTGGAGATCGAAGGCGATCACCGACGTCCGCGTAAATTTCAACAGAAAATACCGCAGCGCCCCGACAGCGATGCGTGTGGCGATCGCACGCTGGTATTCGGGAGCGGCGTGGGGATGCCGCATGGAGACTTCGTCCAGCGCTTTTTCAATGAGCGCGTCGATAAAGTCATCGGCTTTCACCCCGAGGCCTTTGCGTCCTGACACTTCGACATACGGCCGCTGCCGGTCCTCGTCAGAAAGCTCGATCCCCAGGTCTGCGCAGCAGCGCGGCGACAGGGCGACCATTTCGTAGGCGAAGTGGATGGAGTTTTCCGCCTCGCGCTCGAAGCCAAGCGCCCGCAGCCCGGCCTTTACCACCTGCTGCAAATAGGCCTGGCGGACGTCGATCACGTTGTATACGCGCGTGGCGTGCCCAAACAAGGGAGATGGATCATTTTGCGGCTCGTCGGTCGTCACCCAGAGGCCTCGCCCGTCCTCATAAGTGAGCAGCAGCCGGTATAGGAAATCGCGGCCGAGGAGCCCGAACTTCCACAACTGGTACGCAATATCCTTGCCGACGTAGGTCACGGTCCCGTCGGAGCGCACAATGACCTTGGACTCCTCGCTGTTCTCGCCTTCGCCTCGAAAAGCTTCGGCCGGCATCACCCAGCAGCCGGCGTTTTTGCCCTGGGTTTCGAGATAAATTGCTTTACGCTCCTTCAGCAGCTCGAACGCCGTGGCCCAGAAGCGTAAATGCAAAATTTCGCTTTCGCGGGGCAGTACATCGTATTGGATGCCCAGCCGCAGCATGGTCTTCAGGTGAGCCAGGACAATGGCGTCGGCCACGAGATGGGCGATGCGCGCCAGTGGGCCGGCGCCCGCCTCGATGGCGTGCAGAGTTTCGGCCCTCCATTGGAGGGACTCGGGATGTTCCTCGTAGTGCCGGGAGATCCGGGCGTACAAGTCCCAGCAATAATAATCGAAGCGAATGGCCGGATCGCCGATGAGCCTCTGCACCTGCTCCGGCGTCTTGTTTTCCAGCCGGTAAAAGGCGGCTACGACGTCGGCGACCTGGACGCCGGTGTTGTCGATATAGTTTTGCACCTCGACCTGGCGCCCGCGCGCTCGCAGCATGCGCACAAACGTGTCACCGAGCACTGCATTCCGCAAATGGCCAATATGAGCCGCCTTGTTCGGGTTGATATTGGTATGCTCGACGACAATCTTGCCGGCGGGGACCGCCGCCGTTGGGGAATCCCGGCCCGGAGCACGGCGTCCCTCCGCGGTCCGGCCGCGGAGCAGCGCGGACCCATATGCGCCGCGGTCAAACCGCACGTTAATGTAGCCGTTGCCGGCGACCTCCAGGCCGGCAACGCCGGGTATGGGCGGCATTGCGGCCACAAGCTCTTCGGCGATCCGGCGAGGCGGCTGGCGAAGCCGGCGCGCCAGCGAAAAGGCGACTGGTACGGCGAGCTCTCCGAATTGCGGCTCGCGGGGCTGCTCGATAACCACCGGCAGATCGAGCGAATACGCTTCGCGAATGCGGGCGGCGAAGGCGTCCCGCATCCTTTGTTCCAGAATTAAAAACATGGTCCGGCAGGTTGCTGCATAGGGACGGCCGCTTCCTCACGGCCGAGGCTCGAAAACTCGCTCTCTCAATTTTGAAGCTTATTCCAAAGGATACGCCGAGCCGCGCGCGTCAGAAAGCGGGGGAGCCCTCGGCAGCCTTCTAAGTTCTTGGCTCCAGCAAGGGCGTAATTTTGGCCGCCAGCTCTTCGTAGGAAAGGTTGCCCGGATGATACAGCCGGACAATCCCCCGGCGGTCCACCAGCATCAGGGTCGGAGTCGTGCTTACACCGAACTTCAGGAAATTTTCCTGGCTCACCGGCACCCGCATCCAGGCCGGGATGGGGTGCTGTTTTTGATATTCGTTTTGCAGGTACTCCATTTCCTGATCCGGGGTGGCGTCTTTTCCGTGGTCAATGTAGCCGTAAAGCTGGGTCGGCCCAACAATGGTCAAACCCTTGCCGCCGAAATCCTGCTGGATGCGGGCGAGAACCGGCATTTCAGCCTTGCAGTCGCCGCACCAGTGCGCCCAGAAGAAGAGGAGCACGACCTTTCCTTTCAGTTCGGCAAGAGTCTTCGGTTTTTCTCCGATCCAACGCTCCATGGCTATGGCGGGCGCCGGCTTGCCTTCGAGGCTCAGCAGCAAGATGTTTTTCTGGATGCGGGTCTCAATCGAGGTCCCTTTGTACCGCTGATACTGCTCATTGAGAAATTCCAGAGCCCCGGCGCGGTCGCCCCGGGCGTCTTGCACCGCCGCCAGCACCTCGATGGCAGCCCCGAGCGCGATGGGAACGCTTTTGTCATCGTCGAGCTTTCGATTTTCGAGCAGCTTCTGGCTTCCGTCGAACGCCTGCTTGGCATAAAGCTCAGCCTTCTCCCAGTTCTTCACGAAGCTGGCGCCCCGCGCGGCCCACGAGATCGCCTCGACCAGATCGGGCGTCAATTCCGGGTGTTGGGCTCGGTAGTCGGCCAGCGCCCTTTCGGCTGCCGGTAAATCATTGGCCCAAGCCGCCCGCCGCACCTGCGAAACAACGTGGGCGCTGGCGACGTACTTTTTGGGGTTCTGGGCGAGCAGCAACGCGGGCAGAACAGCCAGAGCGGTAACGGAAAATACACGTCGATACATACCCACAGCATACATCTTTTTCTTTGGCCCGGCGCGGATTTCGGTTAGAATCAGACAACTCGGGAGGTCCGATATGAAGCGTGCAGCATGGATCCGGCTGGGCGCTCTGGCCCTGGCGGTAGGCGGCGTCTGGATCGCCTTGACCCAGCAGCAGCCCCCCGCCGATCTGACGGTCGAGAAGATCGCCGACGATCTCCACGTACTGATCGGCAGCGGCGGCAACGTGGCCGTCTATACCACAGACGAAGGCGTGATCCTGGTCGACGACAAGTTTGAGCAAAACTATCCTCAGATCCTCGCTAAGGTCAAATCGCTAACCGATAAACCGATCCGCTACGTCTTGAATACCCACCAGCACGGCGACCACACGGGCGGCAACGCCAAGATGCTGGCTGCTTCGGTCGAGATTCTGGCGCATGAAAATGCCCGCGCCAATATGATCCGCAACAAGCAGCCGGGCCCGCCGCGCATCGCTTTTGCGGACGAAGTTTCGGTGACTCTTGGCGGCAAAACCGTCCAGGCGCGGCATTTTGGCGCCGGCCACACCAACGGCGATGCCGTCATGTACTTTCCGGCCCTACGTGTGGTCCACACCGGCGATCTGTTTGTACGCGGCAGCCCGTTCATCGACTACGACAATGGCGGCAGCTCCGATGCTTGGATGAAGACCATCGACGGTATTCTGACCCTCGATTTCGATACCGTAATTCCCGGGCATGGAGCGGTCTCGAAGCGTGCGGATCTGATCGCTTGGAAAGCCGATTTCGAAAAGCTGCGCAGCCGCGTCCGGGAGATGACCCGGCAAGGCAAGAGCCGCGGCGAGGTGGCCACTCTACTGAAGGTAGACGACCTGCCCGGCTGGACCATGGGCGGCCTCTTCGCCAAAAGCCTGCCGGCTCTCTACGATGAGATGGCAAGGTCGAGGTAAGCGAAATGGAACCGCCCACGGGCTCTGCTGGCGCTCGCAGATGTTGGTGTAGGGGCAGCCGCCGGCGCTGGCCGGCGCTCATCTGCGGCTGCCTACTGCTGTGCGCATGGGCCTACGGGCAGAGCGCGCGGCCGAAACGTGTTTTTTACTTCCCGAAGCCGGTTCAGCCGACTCCCTACAAGCCGCCGATGAAGCCGCTGACGCGCCTGGCCGATCTGAAGGCCAAACATTGGGGTCAAAGCAACTGGAGCGAGCTGGTCATTCTCGATAACAATACCCGCGCCTATGTAATTTCAGCGGCGCCAAATTCCCGGGTTTCCCGGCGGCTATATGCGGACTCGCCCGCCTGGTGGGTTGTGCAAGAAGGGCGGATTCGTTTCGAGATCGAAGACGACAACGGCAAATTCCAAACCTTCGAGGCGCGGAAAGGCTCCTACGTCTTTGCCGCCGAGCGCCACTTGTTTGCGCTCGAAGTGATCGGAGATCAGCCCGCTATCCGGTTCGAAGTCACGCTGGCTGATGCGACGCCTGTTTTCGATGCGAAGCCGGAGGGCGCCGGCAGCGGCGAGATTGAATATATTCCGGTCACTCTCGATACCGGCCGGAATCCGCTGGATGTTCCCAATCCGGGCGGCAAGCCGGACCGCATCCACGTGAATATCGAAGACCTCGAGGCGGCGCACAAAGGCCAGAGCGCGTGGAGCGAGCCGGCCATGCGCAAGAACCGCGTGCGGGGCAACTTCATCTACGGCCACACCAGTGACAATCCCCGGCATCCTCCCGGTTATCGAGGCCATATGCACGCGGATTTTGCGGAGTTCTGGATCGTTCTACGCGGCCAGTTGACGTGGAAGCTTGAGGGCATCGAGAAGCCGATTCTGGCCGGGGAAGGCGACATCGTCTATGCCCCGCCGAAGACCTTTCACGAGCCTGAGTTTTACGGCAGCGGCCCAGCCTGCCGTCTCACGAGCAGCACCTATCCCAGCGCAAATCATATCTACGACGCGCCGCAGTGATGAGCCGCGGAAAAAACGCGCCGCGAAAATACGACTTGGAAGATGGTCGAAGTGAGCAGAATCAATTCCCGGGTCGGTCCGCCCTCCGATACCGGAGCGCCGGCAGGGCGGATGATCTGCGGATGATCTGCGGCCCGGCGCCGAGGTTCCGTCAGGGCAGCAACTGGTGATCCTCCAAAAACTTCCTCACCATCTCCCATATCAGGTCGAGGGCGTCCAGCATCTGGTGGTCGGAATCGACCAGTCGCAAGGTGACATTCGGGCGGCTGGCGGCGAATTCCTGGGACCAGAGCGGATTTACAACGTCGTCGCGGGTCCCGTGAACGATCAACACCGGCTCGCGTACGTCCGGATAATCCTCATAGTTCGCGCCGTCTTCGACGAGCCGGAAGTCAAGGCGGCAAGGGCGCCTTAGCCCATAGTGGTAAACCTCCATCCAGCCGCGTTCGCGCCAGGCGCGCAACACGTCCTCGCCTAAGCTCTGGGGCCAGCGGCGGGCGAACCCAAATCCCGGCGCAAGCAGGACCAGGGCGGGGAACGCGCCAGAATTCCGGGCGGCGTAGAGCACAGCTAAATAACCTCCCAGACTCGAGCCGATCACGGCGCGAGGCTTCAGTTCCCGAGCGCGCCGGCCGATTACCGCGAGCTGGCTGGTGAGGGTGAGGTGCTCGAAATCGCCGCCGCTCAAATCGGGCAGATCCACCGGCACACCAAGCTCGGCAAAGCGGCG
>DASREK010000237.1:0-2326 GCA_035652135.1 Bryobacterales bacterium
GCTATAGAGGCAGGCATTTACGATGCCGAAGAGGAGGATAGCGTTGCGGATTCGCACCAGCAAGCGCAGTGTAGCACGCAGCCGGCTTGTTGTGCGGAATAGGAGTCAGCTCTTGAAGGCGCCGGTCAGCGGACAAACCTCGATTCGCAAAGAACCGGCGGAAAGCAGTCACATTTCGAAAACAGAGGCCGCAAATCTCCGCCGAGCAGCTCTCGATTCTGTGGGCGCTGTTCCTCCGGCCCGCCCGGTTCAGGAGGTCTCCTGGTAGAGGCCGACCAGATTACCGGCCGGATCGTGAAATGTTGCGGTAATCTCCGGCGCGTCCGCGCCAATCGGCTGCACGATCTGGCCTCCGCTGGCCGCGATGGCGTCAAGGGTTGCAGCCACACTGTCAACCATCACGTAAATAAGGAGGCCGGGCTCTCCGGCAGGTGCGCGCCCGAGCACCCACGAGCCGCTTACTTCACCCGTGATGTCGTCAAATGCGGTACGACCGTCAGTGCGCGTCCTGATGCGCCAGCCGAAGACGCGCCGGTAAAATTCTGCCGAGCTCGCGATGTCGGTGGCGGGAATCTCGATGTAGCAGATTTTCCCATTTCGCGCGGCAGGCATAAGCGCTCCCCTACGCTAGCACGCTCCGGGGAGTACGGCAATCAGGTCGAGCGCCCGCATTGGGGGCCATTGCCGCGCAAATGTTGGACGGGGATCGCGTGTCCCCAGGCGATGTCGCCCTGTGAAAGGCCCAGGGCGGCAGCCAGCCTTTGGCGCTGCGCTGGGCTGGGCGTGTAGTTGCCGCTTACGATGGCCTTGACCAGCTTCGCATCCAGCCCGGCGGCCGCAACGAGTTGTTCCAAGCTCATTCCGGTTTCTTCCATGTAGCAGGCGATCGGCTTCATAATGACCGCATCTTACCACTTCGCCGGACGCCCAGCGCGACCTTTAGCAGCGAGCCGCGGCCGCCCCGTCGCTGGCGAGGCCCCGCCGGCAGGCTCCCGCGCTATCCTGGAAAGGAACAAAAGCTTCTGTCAAACCGCCGCCCGCGGCGGCCCACCTTGGCATGATCGCTGAACCGGCAGGGTGTTGGCTTTCCCGCTTTCTTTTTGAAAGATTGCTCGCCCTGATCTATCTGATCGCGTTTCTCTGCGCGGCGAACCAGTTTGTCCCGCTGCTCGGAAAGGACGGATTATTGCCGGCGCCCTATTTCGTCCGGCGGATGCGGTTTCGCGCTTCGCCGAGCTTGTTCTTTTTCGCGCCGACGGATCGCGCTTTCCGCATCGCCGCCTGGGCTGGCGTCGCTCTCTCGTGCTTTGCCGCCGCCGGTTATTCGGAAAAATATGGCGTCCTGGTTTCAGCGGCTGTCTGGGCGTCGCTCTGGGTGTTATATCTTTCGTTCGTCAACGTCGGCCAGACGTTTTACGCTTTCGGTTGGGAATCCATCCTGCTCGAGACCGGCTTTTTCACCATTTTTGCGGGCGGCGGCGCCACCGCCCCGAGCGCCGTGCTTTGTTGGATATGGCGCTGGGTGCTGTTCCGCGTTATGTTCGGGGCGGGACTCATCAAGCTGCGCGGAGATTCCTGCTGGCGCGAGCTCACCTGCTTGGATTACTATTTCGAAACGCAGCCGATTCCAAATCCACTGAGCTGGCACTTCCACTGGCTGCCGTCCTGGGTTCACCGCGCAGGAGTTCTCTTCAATCATTTCGTCGAGCTCGTAGTTCCCTTCGCCTATTTCGCTCCGCAACCAGTCAGCGCCGCAGCCGGCCTCATCACGATCGCATTCCAATTCACTCTCATCCTGAGCGGCAATCTCTCCTGGCTGAATTGGCTCACGGTTACCCTGGCTGTTTCCACTCTTGACGATCGATGGCTGTCGTGGATTCCGGTGACGCCTCCCTCATTGCACCCGGCGTACGCGGCGCATCGCGCTGCGATCTACGCTTTGGCCGTTATGGTTGCGGTTCTGAGCGTCCGGCCTGTCGCCAATATGCTGTCGCGCCATCAACTGATGAATTACGCCTTCAACCGGTTCCACCTGGTCAATACTTACGGCGCTTTCGGCGGCATTACGCGCACCCGCTATGAGATCGTGATCGAGGGCGCCGAAGATCCCGATCCCGGCCCCGCAACCCAATGGCGGGAATATGAATTCAAGGGCAAGCCGGGAGACCCTGCGCGTCTTCCGCCGCAGATCGCCCCGTATCATCTGCGGCTGGACTGGTTGATGTGGTTCGCGGCGATGGGCTCAGCCTACGAGCACCCGTGGCTGATCAATCTCGCGGCAAAGCTGCTCGAGGGCGACCGGCACATTGTGAAACTCCTGAAGAAA